>JAEWMM010000300.1 GCA_023457175.1 Bacillota bacterium
GGCCATCTCGGCGCTGAATCAGGATTATCAGAACACCGAACTGCTGCGTGCTTTAAAGCCCCATTTCTCTGAAGAGCGCGCAAAAAAGGGCGACGACGCCATCCGCATCCTGCAATTGATTCGGCTGCTGCCGCTTGTTAAGGATCTGGGACTGTTTAACCGTCTGAAGGGCGGTGACAATCCATGAGCATAAGTTATTTCCCCGATACCAAAACGCTGACCATGCAGCAGGAGGCGCTCAAGCGGGTGCGCGATATGCAGCTTCGGGCCAGACAGTCGGTGGAACAGTCCAATATATTCCCCGATGCGCCTGTTCGTCAGACCGCATCGCCTCCGCCATCCACTCCGGCGCAGCCCCAGTTTCAAACACAGTCGTCTTATCAGGCGCCCTTTCAGCCGCAGCAGCAATTCCAGCAGACCGGGGCGCAGCAGGCGCCGCTCGGACGTCCGCCGCAGCAGCCGCCGCAAGGCAACATGCTGCAGCAAGGGCAAGGGACGCCGCAGCAGTACTCGCCGCCCCAGAGCAACATGCAGCAGGGGCAGCAACGGTCGTCCGGGCTTTCGCAACCGAACAACATCCTCGCGCACCTCTTTGGCGGCGGACGCCAAACCGGGGCACAAAATCAGAGCAGCGGCGGGCAAAGAGGGGGTTCCCAAAGCGGAAATCAAAACACGTCGCGTCCGGGCGGCTCCGGTCTTTTAGATATGCTGCGCAAGCAAGGGCTGGGCGATTCGGTCAGCGGCCTGGGTGAGACGCTTCAAAACACGATTTCGTCTGTCTCAGAGCCTATTTCCGGCATCCTCGAAGGCTTTGGCATCGACGGAGAAAAGCTGGTGATTCTGCTGGTGATGTGGGCCATTTTTAACGAACATAAAGACAACAAAATGCTGCTGATGGCGTTAGGTTATCTGCTATTGTGATGACACATCTTGCCGCAAAAGACATTTTGTGTTAAACTGGAAAAAATGTCTGACGAGGTGATGTATCATGTGGAATAGAGTGGAGTTAAAAGAGCGCGCAAAGGTTGTTCTGCGTGCTTCGTACTGGAAAGCCCTTTTGGTCAGTTTAATTTTATGTTTTACATCGGGCCGCGATGGCCTTTCAGTTAATTTTGAACAGGCCGATATCAATTCTCTGTTTCATGGATCGGATGCATGGCTGTCACTGCCTTTTATGGCAATGCTGTTCGGAACGCTCCTGTCAATATCGCTGGCGGCGGCCCTGATTGCTATTTTGATATTTAACCCATTGGAAATAGGCCTTCGCCATTATTTTCTTGAGTCGACTCAAATGCGTTTTCATCTGGAAAATATCCTGCGCGGCTTCACCGGCGGACGTTACCGAAACGTTGTCATAACCATGCTGCTGCGCAATATTTATAATGCGTTGTGGTATCTCCTGTTGATCGTCCCGGGTATTATCAAATCTTATTCCTATGCCATGGTACCTTATTTGTTGGCTGAAAACCCCGGTATTCCGCCAAGCCGCGCAATTGAGATGTCCATACAAATCACCGACGGCCACAAATGGAAGATGTTTGTTCTAGACCTTTCGTTTATCGGGTGGTTTTTGCTGGGCGCATTAGCGCTTGGCGTCGGTTTCCTGTTTGTTCTGCCGTATTCCAACACCACACACGCGCAGCTTTACGTGGCATTGCGCACGATTGCGCTTGACCGGCGAATTATTTCGCTACAAGAGCTGGAAGCCTATTAAATAAAGTCATCCGCTCAAAAGGTCTGCCGGAATTCCGGCAGACCTTTATTTATTAAGCATCAGCTATACCGGTGCAAGCCCCGCCAGTTGTAGCTTTAGGGATAAACAAAGCGAACCGCTAAAGACAGCTTTAAAAAGCAGCAAAGCCAATTCGTCAGATAGGCTTTGCCTGCTCATGGGCAGTCAGGCAAATGGTACATGAAAGAGATTTCGGCGCATCTAATTAAGCGCAATAGCCGCCATGACCCGTGTTGCATAATATCAACAAATAAAATTGTTTTCTCATATCTATCAGCGTATTACGCACGATATCAGCCTCTGCGCTATTTGCCTAAAGGGGCATTCCTCTAATGCCCCTGCGTATATGACCAACGTCACTTTTACGCGCTTCTAGGCAGCGCAGCTATTCTTGTAGCCGCGCATTTCTGCTGAATCAAAAGCACCAGTTGAACTGATGGTATGCACCAGCCCTGAAAGGACATATTACCGGCACGCCTCTTAAGAGGCCCTGAAAATTCCCCCAAGCGCGCATCACATGCACTGCGACTGCTAAAGCAGTGAACTTCGTAAGCCTTTTGTTTGCAATGAGCCAAGCTATTGTCATTCGCTTCGCTCAATGCTTAAAGCTAAAGCATACGGGGGTCCTCCACCGGCAGAGCCGGTGGTTTCCAGTACAATAAAAAAGCCAAGGGCGAAGGATTTTCATCCTTCGCCCTTGGCTTTATGTCACGGCTGACGGTGTCATTTACAGAGAATGCGCTTTAATTAGAGCGCAGCACCTGTGCCGGGGTTGGTGGGGGTGGGGTTGGTGGTGCCGCCATTGTTGTCCGAACCGCCGTTGTTGCCGGTGCCGGGGATGTTAACGATGGTCAGCGCGGTGTCGGAGATGATGTATTGGCCAAGGGTCTTGGTCTTGATGATGAAAGCTTCGTCGTACTCATCATACTCGGCATTCAGGCGAACCATGCCGCCGTCCTTGAGCTGATAGAGGTAGGAGCCTTCCTCAGCGGCCAGCGTCAGAACGCCGGTCTTGTTGAAGGTAGCGCCGTTGCCATAGAAGAAGTTCAGGTTGGCATCGGGATACAGGTCAGCAATCTTGGAGTCGAAATCGGTAGTAGCGGAAAGCAGCAGCTTGCTCTGGCCAACGGTGTTGACAGTAAAGAAGCTGTCGTCGTCGCACTCGAAGGTGAACTCTTCCTCAGAGTCGCCAATAAAGCCGGTGCCCTCTTTAAAGAGCTGGGGATCCTCAGTGATGACGGTGTCGGTCGCAACAGGGTAAGCAACCTCAAGGTTTACGTCAAGCTGCATGTCCTCGTAGTCAAAGCTGCCGGACTTGCGCATCTCAACGGTGCCGACAACGTCGACCGAAGAGGTGCTGTTGGACTCGGCCAGGGTGACGGCCACAAAGTAGATGTACTTCTGGGCTTCGCCGGTGACCTTCTTCTTAGCCACCTCAACGCCCTTGACCAGCTTGCCGTTCATGTCCCAAGAAGACTTGACCTTGATGCCCGAAACAGCGTCGGACTCGTAGACATAGTTGAAGGGATCGCTAGCGTCAGACTTGTTGAGCAGCGGGTAGTAGACGGTTTTGCCGTATGCAACGCTTTCAACCGACTGGGACAGATCGACGGCAGACGTATCGCTGTCGTAGAGATAAGCAGAGTCGCTGATTGCGCCGACGGGATAGAGGGAGTCGTCGGTCTTTGCGGAGACCGCCGCGCCCATGCTCAGGATCATTGCAGTAGCAAGACCGAGCGCGAGAGTTTTCTTCATGGTTCGTTCCTCCTAAATACTTGTTTGTACCCAGCGGTTACGTCGCAAGCCGCGCTTCACGGCTCTTCCCATGATGTTATCGGGTGGTGGCAGCCAAATCAGGGGGCTCTCCTTCCCCCGGTTTGTCCTGCCGGTGAACAACGCAGTAAGCGCGTTCGAATACTAAGTGTTTTGGGCCTGCATTTTTGCTGCAATGTTGTTTTTGGTATTCCAGTGAGATAATGCTAAAATAATTACCGTTTTAGAATTATAAAGGATAAAGTAAAAACAAAAACCGGCCCAGAAGCAGATTCTGAGCCGGCCTTGATGTTATCGGGCGTTTCTTAAAAAAGAATGCAGCGCAGGAATATTGGAAAAACCCCGAGAATTGTTATCGCGGCGAGAGGCATTGCCCGCAGCATTATCCATAGTTTGGGCTTTTAAGAATGTCCCTGATTTTAATTATCGATCCCATTTATCGCAAAGCGACTGAATCTGAGAGGCAAAGCGCGCAAGATCCTTGTTGGTGCCGCCGCGGTTGTGCTCAATGACCTCAAGCAGCCGTTTGCCGGCGGCCAGCAGGCGCGTGAACATTGTTTCGGCGCGGCGTGCGGCATAATCCTTCTTGATCGGAACAGGCCCCTTTTCGACGAGCAGCGTATTGGTGGCCAGGTCGTAGCAGGTGCCCGAATAGGGCGCAACGGCGGTATGGCCCATAGAGGCCAGCTCCTCTGCAAAGGCGGTGCAGATCTCATCCTCTCCGTGCACGACGAACACGCGCTGGGGCTTGGGCGAATAATGGCCGATCCAAGCTAACAGACCGTCTTTATCGGCGTGGCCGCTGATACCGGCCAGACGCTCAATTTCGGCGTGAATCTCAATCGGCTCTCCAAACAGCTTGACGGTCTGCGCCCCATCCACAATCGCGCGGCCAAGGCTGCCCACGGCCTGATAGCCGACAAACAGAATCGTGCTCTCTTTTCGCCAGAGGTTGTGCGTTAGGTGGTGCTTGATACGGCCCGCATCGCACATGCCGCTGGCCGAGATAATCACCTTAGGCT
>JAEWMM010000301.1 GCA_023457175.1 Bacillota bacterium
AAAAAGCTTATGTATGCGAACCTGCGTTAAACATTAAAGGATGTTTTGGGAACGACCGGTGCAGAAGTGGTCGGCGCGGCGGCCGTTACGGCGGGAGAGGCGGCGAACGGCGCCGCAGCCGGCTGCGCGTTCTGAATAGCTGATACAGGCGGCCTCATTCCGACAGGTACCTTTTCATCAAAAAGATCCTTGCCGGCCTTGTCAAAGATAATTTTGACCTCGCCCTCAAGCTTTGCGCCTTGATCTATCGAGATTGAGACGGCCTCCAGATTGCCCCACAGCACCGCGCTGTCTTGCAGCACCGCGCCCTTGCGAACCTTGATATTGCCGCGAATTTTGCCGTTTAGAACAATGCTCTCGGCCTGTACGTTGCCATAAAGCACCGAGGCGTCGTCAATCGTAACCTCGGTGGTGCAGGTCATATTGCCGCGCACCTCGCAGGTCAAAAAGGTCATCTCTTTGGCGGTGGCGTCACCAACCAGCCCGCCGCTGACCCTCAGGCTGCCCTTGGTCTTGACATTGCCGTTTAAATTGCCGCACAGCTCAATATCGCCGTCAGAAATAATATCGCCCTTGATGACGGTTCCCTTTGAAATAGTGGTGGTGGAAGCAAGCTCTTCCGCTGTGACAGGGGCGTTTTTTTCCATGACGGGTTCCTCCTTTATGTCTGGGGCTTTTATGTCTGGGACTTTAAATGTGCCGGTACCGGTCACCCCCGATGTGCTGACGCTCTGCGGGGTAAACGCCACGGCCGGACTTCTGGCAGCCATATCCTTTGGCAAGCCGTTTTTATTGTACTGCTCCGGATAAAGCCGCGCTTCATCGGTAGAAACATCCAGCTTTTTTGCAGCATCACTTATCAAATCACGCATAGCCAGAGTAAAACCGCCTCTTGCAACCATTTAAACGCCCCTCCTCGTATCATTAAGCCACAAAATGCTATAGTAAAAATTATTCGTTCATAACATTCATATTTAGAAGTCTTTAAAATGATAATAGTGCAAAACGGTCAGCCTGTTATGCCGGTTTGTATTTTGCAGAAGCTGTTTTGAAATTTGAACGGCGTCTAAAATGGCTGAGTTTCTGACCTCGGCGGCACAGCAATAGCACCGGATTTCCTCTCCAAGCGCGGTCTCTACATGCGTTTGGAGGTCAAGAGTGTATTTTCTGACTTCTTCGGCAGAAATGAAGGGCAGCACCAGCATAATTTGCGTGCGGTTAATCCGTGCAAATCTATCTGCGGCGTTTAATATGCCCTGCAAAATTTTTATGGTCTTTTCGTACAAGTACTCGCATTGGTATGCTTTATAGCCTCTTAATTCGAATAAACAGCAATACATGGTTATCATGCCTCGCTTTCGTTGTGCGCCGTCTTGTTTTCAGCATCAGTCTGTATCCACAGAGCCCCGGTTATGTTGTTCTTGTTTTGAACGAATAGCCTGACTAAAAGCGGATCGAACTGTGCGTTTGCGCATTTTGCAATTTCATCAAACGCTGTGTTAACAGAGCGCCTGTCGCAATAGGCACGTCCATGGGTTATCGTGTCGAATGTATCGCAAATGGCAGTGATACGGGCGATGAGTGGAATATTGGAACCCTGTATACCAAAGGGATATCCGGCGCCGTCCCATCGCTCGTGGTGATATAAGGCCGCGGCTGTTGCCAATGCAAACAAGTCCTGGCTGTAAAGCGCAAACCCGTCGGATTTTAACGATTCTAATATGCTTTTCGCATAGAGCGGGTGCTTTTGCATGACGGCAAGTTCTTCTGGGGATAAAGTGTCTGGCTTTTCAAGAATCGTTCTGGCGATCCATAGCTTTCCGATATCGTGAAAAAATGCCGCATCGCCAAATCGCAGACAGTCCTCGATGTGTATTTCAAAAAAGTCGTTGGCTGTTATGTTTAAGCAAAATATTTTAACATATAACGCAACACGACCGAGATGGGCAAACAGGTCGCGTGGCATTATTTGTAATATGTCGTTAAGACGTGTTTTTATAGGGCGTTCCATGTGTATTCACCACCTGATATCGTTATCAAATTTGTTTACCAGCAAATATAACAGGGCATAATTGCACAATATATATAACTATATAGTCTAATTGCATTTTTAAGCCATTATAACATAGTCTAACTGCACATACAATACAAGTAAGATATAAATTTGGGGGAAATAAGCAATGGTCGATTACCATGATATCGGAAAGCGCATTCGGAAAATACGAATTGAAAAGAAGATTACGCAGGAGCAGCTGGCGGAATGCATCTCGACCGGCACAACGCATGTCAGCCATATTGAAACCGGCAACACAATACCGAGTCTAAAAACATTTATTGCGATCGTCAACGCGCTTGACGTTTCTCCAAACGAGATTTTATGCGGCAATATTGACAATTCCAGAGATGTTTTTCAAAATGAGCTGTTCCAAATTACTGCGGACTGCACGGCCAAAGAGCTTCGTGTCATTTCAGAAACGGTTGCAAGCCTTAAGAATTCAATGCGCAAAAGCTTTAGTCTCCACCAGTAGATAAAGCGTTGTGGATAAGCTATGCAGAAGCAATTGGTACCGGTTCTCGGCATAATAAATGCGGGCCATGGCAACGTGTGTTGTCATGGCCCGCATTTATTATGCTACAATAGCGGTCAGCGGTTTAAAAAATCATAAGCAAACTGCGCCGCAATGGCCGCACCGTGGTGCAGCGCGTCCTCATCCACCGTAAAGCATTCGTGGTGGTTTGAGAGCTCCGAGCCCGAAACCTTGTCGCTGCGCGCGCCTAAAAAGCCGTAGACGCCGGGAGCCTCATCCATCAGGAACGAAAAATCCTCCGAGCCGGTCAGCTTTTCAAAGCCGACGAGAATGTCGTCCCCAAAAAGCTTGGTGGCGGCGCTTTGCGCAATATCCACCAGCTCGGCGCTGTCGTTGATGACAGCGTTGCACATATAGTTATAATGAAGCTCGGCCGTGCAGCCGTAGCAGGCCGCCGTCTGCCCGGCAATGCTGCGGATGCGTTCCTCAACGGTACTGCGAAACGCGCGGTTGAAGGTACGCACCGTGCCGTCCATGCTGACCTTGTCGGCAACAATATTAAAGCGTTGTCCGCCGTCAAAGGTGCCCACCGAAACGACCAGCGCGTTGAGCGGGTCGTTGGCGCGGCTGCAAATCGACTGCAGGTTCATGATGGTGGCCGCAGCGGCCACAATAGCGTCGCTGCCTAAATGCGGGGCCGAGCCGTGGGCCGCCTTGCCCTTGATGGTCAGCGTAAAGGAATCGCAGGAGGCCATGCGCTCGCCATACTGTATGTTGAAGCGCGGGGCTTCCACCTGCGACCAGATGTGCATGCCGAAAACGGCGTCCACATCCTTCATCAGGCCCTTTTCGATATGCTGCATCGCGCCAAGCGCGACCTCCTCACCGGGCTGAAAGAAAAACTTGACCGTTCCGGCCCGCTCGTGTTTAAGCGCCGAAAGAATCTTCGCTGCG
>JAEWMM010000302.1 GCA_023457175.1 Bacillota bacterium
GTAGCCGTATAGGTCGAGCTGATGCGCAGCAATAAGAAAACCGGTTTGCCGCTCCAATTGCTTTTCGTAGCCCGAAAGCGGGCAACCCTCAACGGGGAGCATTCTTTTGCAGTCCAGACATACCAGATAGTGCCGGTGAATCCGGCCGTTAAACGCGTACAGCGTCCGGGGAACGCCGGACAGGTTCATCGCAGTGATCAGATCTTTATGGATGAGCACCTCAAGCGCGCGATAAACGGTGGAAAGATTGGCTGCGGCATTTTGCGCCTTCAGCGCCAAAAGAAGCTGTCCGGCGTCGAGCGGCTGCTCGCTCCGGGACAGAATTGTCAGGATCGACAGCCGGATCTTGGTGCTTTTAAGCCCGTGCTGCCGCATGGTTTTACAAAAATCGGTCGTTTCCATAATGCCTCCCTCAAGGCTCAGCGGCGGATGCGCGCCTGTCGGTAAAACAGGCGGCGCATCCTAATCTCCGATAAAACATACCCCAAGATAGCTGCTGTTTTATCAAATAGTATGAAGCCGGTCATAAACAATCGTTGACTTTAAACTAAAAAAAGATGCAAACGCAAATCATTTGCGTTTGCATTAATATTATATTACAGCTGCAGGTCGATGTCAATTGAAAAGCGACGCATATCACAGTCAGTCCGGCTGATTTAGCAGGCGCTCCAGCTCTGCCCAGCGGGCCAGTACCAGATCTGCAATTTCAGGATCGTACATGCTGCCCCGACCCCGCGCTATTTCGCTGCGGCAATAGTCGGCCGTCAGCTTTGGGCGGTACTTTCGCACGCTGAGCATGGCGTCTATTGAATCCGCCAGCGCAATAATACGCGCCCCCGGCGTAATAGCCTGACCCGAAAGGCCGTCCGGGTAGCCCGAGCCGTCCCAGCGCTCGTGATGGTGGCGCACACACAGTGCGATATCTTCAAAGCCGCTGACCTTGCTTAGAATATTATAACCGATCATCGGGTGCAGCCGCATAATTTCCCATTCGTCCGGAGTCAGCGTTCCGGATTTATGCAGAATGGCGTCGGGAATACCGATTTTGCCGATATCGTGCACATGCGCCGCAATATGGATCGGCTCTGCCTGCGCTTCCGGTAGCCGCAGCCATCTGCACAGGCATTCGGTAATATCGGCCACACGGGAGGAATGGCTGGCGGTGTAGCTGTCTCTGGCCTCCATAGCGGTGACAATGGCCGCCAAAAGCGCGTGGAACAGCATCAGGGGAGATTCTTTGAGGTTGTCTGTCACAAAACATCCTGCTTTCTGTATGCGTCAAATTCATGCCACAGGACATGCGCGCAAAAGTTCGGATATTCACGATTTGAATATCCGCCGCAAGCCTTTAAAGCGCGGATTTTCATATAGGTCAATAAAATATAAGCGCCCTGCGGCGCTTATATCGGGTAGGAATCATTAGAAACGATGCTGAAAATTAAGAGGCCAAGCGTTAAAGCGCCAGATGGGGCATTTCGCTGACCAGAATAATGGAGCACCGTTTGCTGTCGTCAGGTGCAAAGCCCAGCACACCTGCCAGCTTATCCGACAGCAGGGTAACGCGCGCACCGCAGTCGCTTGAAATTTTAACCCCTAAATCGGTTAAATGAACCGTGCCGTAGCGTCTTTTTTCAAGCAGCCTTTTGCCCGAAAGCACAGTGAGCATTTTGTTGACCGAAGGCCGGGTGACCTGCAGCTTGTCGGCAATGTCGGACGAGCTGACCGAGGCGCTCTTTTGAGATAATTCAGCTATCGCCAGTAGATATCGTACCTGTGAAGCTGTCAGTTGCATGAAAACCTCCAAAGCAAAGGGGCATGAACAAACTTGCCCATGCCCCATGCAAAAATCATTTGTGGTGGCAGGCGCTCTCGCTCGGACAATGCGCGCAGCCACAGCCGCAGCTGCTTTTATGGTTAATCTTATCCTTTATCAGCTTGATACAGACAAGTGCAATAACTGAAAATACGACGGCTCCGACAATAATGGTGGAAAGATTCGCAGAAAAGAACTCAAGCATTTGCTTTCGCCTCCGTTTTTATATGGCGCTCCTCTCTGTGATGCTCATAAGGATTTTTACGCACAAGCAGCCACAGCAGAGCGGCCAGGAATAGGATGCCGACGGCGGTTCCAACAGTGAAACCGTTGCCGGAGAAGAACAAACCGAGCTGGTAAACAATAAGCGCAATGACATAGGCAAAGCCGCACTGGTAACCAACGGCGAACAAGGTCCATCTGGTACTGTTCATTTCGCGCTTGATAGCGCCGATAGCGGCAAAGCAGGGCGCGCAAAGCAGGTTGAACACCAGGAAGGAGTAAGCCGACAGCGTGGTAAAATGCGCCGCAATAGGCGAGAGGCTTTCAAACACACCCTCATCCACCATTTCGAGCGCGTCGCCGACAACGCCATAGACTACGCCGAATACGCCGACGACCTCTTCCTTGGCGATGAGGCCCATAACAGTCCCCACAGTGGACTGCCAGGTTCCAAAGCCAAGCGGGGCAAAAATGAATGCGATCGAACCGCTGATAGCCGCAAGAACCGAATGATCCATATCCTCGACCATCGTAAAGCTGCCCTCAACAAAGCCGAAGCTGGAGGTAAACCAGACAAATACGCTGGCTGCAAGAATGATGGTACCGGCGCGCTTGATGAAGGACCAGCCGCGCTCCCACGTGCTGCGCAGAACGTTCCCGGCGGCGGGAACATGGTATGCGGGCAGCTCCATGACAAAGGGAGCGGGATCGCCTGCAAAGGCCTTGGTCTTTTTAAGAATGACGCCCGAAATGATCACGGCGGCTACGCCGATAAAATAGGCGGACGGGGCAACCCACCACGCGCCGCCGAACAGCGCGCCCGCAATAAGACCGACGATCGGCATTTTAGCGCCGCAGGGAATAAAGGTGGTGGTGATGATGGTCATACGGCGGTCGCGCTCGTTTTCAATGGTACGGCTGGCCATAACGCCGGGAACGCCGCAGCCCGAGCCGACAAGCATGGGAATGAAGGACTTGCCCGAAAGGCCGAAGCGGCGGAAAATTCTGTCCATGATAAACGCGACGCGAGCCATATAGCCGATATCTTCAAGAATAGCGAGCAGCAGGAACAGTACGAGCATCTGCGGCACAAAACCGATAACAGCGCCCACGCCGCCGACAATGCCGTCTACCACAAGGCCGGTGAGCCAGTCGGCCACGCCGATGCCGGCCATCCATTCGCCGAGCGGGCCCATAATCCATTCGCCGACCAGCGTGGCGTTGGTCCAGCCGGTCAGAATATCGCCGATGGTCGTAATGGAGATGTAGTAAACAATAAACATGACCGCGGCAAAGATGGGCAGCGCCAGAATACGGTTGGTGACAATCTGGTCTATTCTGTCCGAGCCGGTGAACTTAGACTGGTTTTTCTTTTTAACACTGGAGGAAACCACCTTGGAGATGTAGGCATAGCGCTGGTTGGTGATGATGCTTTCAGCGTCGTCATCCATCTCAGCCTCACAGGCGGCAATGTGCTCTTCAATATGCGAGAGCAGCGCAGCGTCGAGCCCAAGCTCCTTTATAACCTTTTCGTCGCGCTCAAACAGCTTGATGGCGTACCAGCGCAGGTTGCGTTCCGATACCTTGCCCTCAAGCGATTCTTCAATGTGCGCAATGGCATGCTCAACACTGCCGATAAAAACCGAGGGCATATGAGCCGTGGTTTTGCTCTTGGCGAGCTCAGCTGCTCTTTTGGCAACCTGCTCGGAGCCGACGCCCTTGAGCGCCGAGGTCTCGATCACCTCACAGCCCAGCGCCTCACTGAGCTTGGCAAGGTCGATGATATCGCCGTTTTTGCGTACAATGTCGATCATATTTACCGCGATAACGGTCGGAATGCCCAGCTCGATCAGCTGGGTGGTCAGATAAAGGTTGCGCTCAATATTGGTGCCGTCGACAATGTTGATGATGGCGTCCGGCTTTTCGTTGACAAGGTAGCCGCGGGCGACAACCTCCTCAAGCGTATAAGGGGACAGCGAGTAAATGCCGGGCAGGTCCTGAATAATAATATCCTTAAAACCCTTGAGCTTGCCCTCTTTCTTTTCGACCGTAACGCCGGGCCAGTTGCCAACGTACTGGGCGGAACCGGTCAAGTCGTTGAACATGGTGGTTTTACCACTGTTCGGGTTGCCGGCAAGCGCTATTTTTATATCCATGTATAC
>JAEWMM010000303.1 GCA_023457175.1 Bacillota bacterium
CTCTTTTATCGCGAGCTGGGTGTCCCGCTTGAGGAGATTAAAAAAATTTTATCCTCAGAAAGCTTTGACGGGCAGGCGGCGCTGGCAAGCCATCTGTCGGCTCTGCTTTCAAAGCGTGAGCAGCTTAATTTATTGATCGCCAACGTGGAAAAAACCATAAAGGCGGCGAAGGGAGAAACAACAATGAACGATCAGGAAAAATTCGACGGTTTTATCCAAAAGCTCGTCGATGACAATGAGCGGCAGTACGGAGAAGAAATCCGGTCAAAATATGGTGACGACGTCGTTGACCGCTCCAACACCAAGGTCAGAGGTATGAGCCAGACGCAGTACAGGGAGATAGAAAAGCTGACCGAAACGTTAAATAAAACGCTCAAAGACGCGTTTGAACAGGGCGATCCTGCGGGTGAGCTCGCGCAAAGGGCCTGCGCGCTGCATAAGCAATGGCTGTGCTGCTTTTGGGATCATTACAGCAGCGAGGCGCATATCGGCGTGACCCAGATGTATGTGGACGATCCGCGGTTTACCGCCTATTACGACAGCATTGCACCCGGCTGTGCGGTGTTTCTGAGAGATGCGGTGCGGATCTATTGCCGGTAGCTTTATTTGCGCCGGTAAAGCCCTGTAAGCTTGAACAGCTTTGTGCATAAAAGTGCGCCGGAACCGCGGTTCCGGCGCACTTTGCGCTGTCTTTGGCATCCGTTGCCGACTATGCGGCGGCGCCTTTTTGCTATTCGAGGTTTGAAGTGCAGTGCGGACACCGGACGGCGTCGAGGGCAATTTCCGATTTGCAATAACGGCAAGCCTTGGTTCGGGGCGCTTCGGACGTTGCCGCTTGCGGCTTGCGGCGCTTGTCCATCAATACGCTCATCACCTTGATCATCATAAAAATGACCAACGCCATGATCAGAAAATTGATGACCGCCGTGATAAAGACGCCGTAGTTCAGGGTTGCCGCGCCCGCTTCCTGAGCGGCAGCGAGCGTTTCGTATTGGTTGCCGTCCAATGCGATAAACCAGTTGGAAAAATCCAGCCCGCCCGCAACGCCCGAGATCAGCGGCATAATAATGTCTTTGACAAGCGAGTCGACTATCGCTTTAAAGGCGGCGCCGATGATGACGCCGACCGCCATATCAACGACGTTGCCCTTGCTGATAAACGCTTTAAATTCCTGCAAAAAGCCTTTGTACTTTTCCACAAAACCATCTCCCTGTTAAAAATCGCGCAAGGTAAAAAAGATATAACGATAATATAGCACAGCAACTGTCCGGATGCAATCGGCGCTGCAGCGATCCGAAATTAAAATTGCCTTTTTATCCGGACTGCGGATGAAAATACGGTTTTAGCCGTCCAAAATACCATCTGCATAAAATTTTACGCCATTCTTACACAAGTGCGGCGGATAATTTAACAGCGGGCATTTATAATACAGACAGAAAGTCAAACAACCCGGCATGGCTGGGCGGGGGTTCAGATCCGGCTGTTGTACGCCGCGTGACCGGACGCCAAAAGAGGCGCGGCTCGCCGGTTCGGGCACGTGTTTTGCGCGCCGGGTTGCAGTAATATTAATTCGCTTTCTGCTTTTTACCTTTTTCATTTTCCTTTCTCTGGTTCAACGGGTAGGGGGACTGCGCATCCTGCGTTTAGGATTTGCACGTTTCTTTGCCCGTTGAGCTTTTGTTTTAAAAAAAGAAGCATGGGGGTATTCCCCTTCGCTTATATTATCAATAAGGCAATTTGCCGCAATCATTTTGAGGAGGGCTTGTTATGGCGTTACCCTGTGCGAAAGGCTGCAGCCGGTATTATGAGGGCTGCCACAAAACCTGCCGGCAATGGCAGGCGCGTACCGCAAAGCAGCGCGAAGAAACCCGTAAGATAAAAGCTTTTTTAAAAGAACAAAACGAAACCAGCCGCGTCATTATCCGGCAGTGTATGGCGCTCGCGCCGCGCAGAAGCATCATTTATTACTAGGGAAGCCTTAAAAGCGCCCGATCTTGGGGCCATATTTACTTAAAACGCCGATTGTCCGGTTCAAAGTGTTCGGAATATAACCGGTGTTCTGCACCTGCACTGACATTTTTAGGCGGATGCTTCGCCGATTGCTGACCTTGGTCGTTCCGGATTTTACTGGTGTGGCGTCGGCTTGGACGGCATAGCCCCCTTTCATGCACCGTTGGCAAATCGGCCGCCAGGCGGCGGCCTAAGCGCTGCGGTCAGGGTGCGTTTTGGCGCTTTCACCTCCGTCGTGCGGGGCCGGTCATTTTAATAATAAAGCTTTTGATAGCAACCTTATGGCGAACATACGTCGGGATGGCTGCATAGAATAAAGCAGTGAAACGAGAGTGAGGTAACTGTGATGGACCTGAGCAATAGCGTTCTCAACTGCAATGAGATCATAGGGCATGTCACCATTGGGATGAAAGCGCCCCCATTCAGCGGGGATACAACCTTTGGCCGCGTGAGCCTGACCGATTATAAAGGCAAATGGCTGGTTCTGTTTTCGCACCCGGGTGACTTCACGCCGGTCTGCACATCAGAGTTTATTTCCTTCGCCCAGCTTTATCAGGAGTTTCAAAAGCGCGGTGCCGAGCTGCTGGGGTTGAGCATTGACAGCAATCCATCACATTTAGCCTGGGTGTATACCATTTATCAGACTAATGGCATCGATATCCCTTTTCCGATTCTGGCTGACCGGGTTGGCGATATTGCGCGGCTTTACGGCATGGTTGCGCCGGATATCAGCCGTCAGGAGACGGTCAGAAACGTCTATGTCATCGACCCGGCGCAGATTATCCGGGCTATTATTATTTATCCGATGACGACGGGCAGAAACATTTACGAGATATTAAGGCTGATTGACGCGCTGCAAACGACCGACCGGGATCATGTGCTTACGCCGGCCAACTGGATTCCCGGCGCGCCCACGCTGGTGCCCGCACCCGCCACCTATGAGGAGCTTTACCGCCGGCTGTACGACCCGGCCAGCCTGAACCTGGTGTGCAAGGACTGGTATTTATGCTATAACAAAACCAGCCCTTACGAAATAAGCGAGGCGGAGCCGACCTTTTAAGGCAGTAAAACCAACGGGCCTGAATGTCGGGGTGCAAGCTGCCGTAAAGTTGTTTTTTGCATATAAAAATGCTCTGATTCGGTATCGGTTCAGGGCATTTTTGTGCTATTGATCAGAATATGTTATATTTTCTGACTTATCATAGCAAGACGCTTGAAAAAACGCTGAAAATCTGCTTTAATAAACATAATGCCCGCAACATAACCGGTATGATACAAGGGGCGGAAGGGGCAATATGAAGCTAAAAAAGAGCTTGCTCGCAGGTCCTTTAATGCCGGTCCTTGTTTACGGTTATGGCTAAAACCGCAGTGGTGCGCATGCAGCGCTTGACGTTTACAGGCGCGATGAAGGGCAGCAAACTTTAGTCCGTCGGATCGGTTGAGATGAAACAGAGTCCCCCTCATCCTTTCAACCGACGGTCTTTTTGATTCAAAGTTTGGGAATCAAAGCGTCGAAAACCCCGATTATATCCCGGAGCGCGCCATAAAAACGCATGATTAAGGACAACCCTGGCGCCTGTGACTTTTTACATCTGAATGACCGGGCGTTGGGCCCTATGAGGTTTTTTATTGCACTGATTTTCCTGCCGGCACGATGCGGCAGCGCAGTCTCCATGACCTCATGCGGTGTATCGTAACCGGCGTCGACCGACCTTTTAAAGTTAAAGCAAGTTTATCCGGTAACAGCCCCAAAGAACCACGCCTATCTGTGAGGATTTATATGATCTATGTTCCAACGCATTTTCTAAAACCGGGAATGGTGCTGGCCAAGGACATCTCTGCCTATGGCTCAATGTTTGCTTTGCTTGTGAGGGGACAGACACTGAATGAGACACTTATCCACCGACTGTTGGATGCCGGGATAGGCGGTGCTTATATTGAAAGTGCCATAGCCAACGATATCGAACCCACTGAAATTCTAGAACCAACCTATAAGAAAAAAGTAATTACTGAGTTAAAAGGCATCTTCGATGACTGTGAGCGAACCAATACACTTTCTAAGCACGCACTTAATCATAGTATGCACGTTGCAGAAGATTTAGTGATGTCTATTTTGAATCAGGATGTCTTTCTTGTCGACGTGGTGACGATTAAAGATTATGATAACTACACCTATTCGCATTGTGTTTATGTCGCAATGCTTAGTGTTTTAATCGGTGTACAGTTAAAATATAATCAGAAGCAACTCAATGAGCTGGCGCTTGCCGGCTTGATGCATGATATTGG
>JAEWMM010000304.1 GCA_023457175.1 Bacillota bacterium
GCATTGCGTATGGCATGGTACCGGCTGCGCTATCCGCGGGCGCTGACACGCGAGGCGTCGGCGCAATATCTGCTGTTCCTGCGCCGTAATGCGGGTACGGTCATCGCCTGGCTGCTGAGACGGCAGGATATGCGCGGGCTTGCGTGGTTTTTGCCCCAGTCGCAGGCCGACCGCGAGACGCTGCGCCCAGCCTGCGACGAAGCGCGCAGGCTGGGCGCAGCCGAGGCGCTGGCGCTTTTGCTGGAGGAACAGCACCGGCGTTTTCCGAGCGGGGCGAATAAATCCTTTGCGCTATAGTATAAAGGCGCGGCGGCGCGGTACCTGATGATAGTACCTTGAAGCTGCAAATATGTCTCAAACAGAGCGCGGCGGCAGACGGCTCCATGCCAAGGACTTATAAGCAGCATTCGCTGCTTGCTATTTTGCAGCCTGCTGCGGAATATTAAAATACAGACTGGAGGGGGAAACAGATGGCGGACAAAAAGACTATGGCGGAGATCGGCCTGACAATTCTGCGGTCGGCGCAGAGTGAGTTGTATCTGAACCTGACCTATCTTGATCTGGCGCTGTGCGCATTGGAATTTTTGCCCGATGATGGGATGACGCCGACGCTGGCCACCAACGGTGAGCAGCTTTATTACAACAGCGCCTATCTGTCCGAGCGCTATTTGCGTACCCTCACGGGACTGAACCGCGCCTATCTGCATGTTGTGCTGCACTGCATGCTGCGGCATCTGGCCAAGAAGCGCGGCAAAGAGGCCGCGCTGTGGGACTTATCCTGCGACATTGCCGTCGAGAGCATTCTGGACACACTGTCAATGAATTATCCCTGTCTCAAAGGCCTCGGCGCGCCGTTGCGCCGCGGGCTTTACGGCGATTTACACGCCCGTATGCGGGTGCTGACTGCCGAGGGCATCTATTATGAGCTGCTGCGCCGCCGCCTGCCGGAGCAGGAGCTTGCCGGGCTGCGGCGGGCGTTTTTTGAGGATGACCACGGGCTGTGGGCGCCGGAAAACCGCGATCAGAAGCAGCAGAGCGACCGTCAGGATCAGAAATGGGGCGGCATGTCCGAGCGCACCCAGACCGGCCTTGAGACGGTTATGGCCGGGCAGTCGACCGGCGGTGAGGCGGTCTATGAGCAGATTAAGGTCGCCAACCGCGAGGGAGTCGATTACCGCAGCTTTCTGCGGCGGTTTGCGGTGCCGCGCGAGGTCATCGGCGTGGACGGCGACGCCTTTGACTATGGCTTTTACAGCTACGGGCTGCGGCTCTACGGCAACATGCCGCTCATCGAGCCGCCCGAGACCCGTGAGGAAAAGCGCATTCAGGACTTTGTAATCGCCGTCGACACCTCTCTGTCGACCTCGGGTGAACTGGTTCGGGCGTTTTTGTCCTCGACCTATTCGATTTTGCGCAGCACCGAAACCTTTTCGTCCAAGGTGAATATCCGCATCATCCAGTGCGATGATCAGGTGCGCAGTGACACCGTCATCCGCGACCTGCGCCAGCTTGAGGCGTACATGGAGAGTTTTCAGCTATCAGGCGGCAGCGCGACCGACTTTCGTCCTGTTTTTGCCCATGTCGAGCAGCTGCGCGCCGCCGGAGAGCTGCCCGGACTGCGCGGGCTGATCTATTTTACCGACGGAATGGGCATCTACCCGAAAAAGCGTCCGCCCTATGAGACGGCGTTCATCATGGCCGAACCGCCGATTCGGGTGTCGGTGCCGCCGTGGGCTATACGCCTTTCGCTGACCGAATCGGAGCTGGCGCAGGCGGCCCGGCCCGCGCCACTTGAGGACGAAGGTCCCGATTGGTCGGAGCTGCCGTATTTGTAAGCAACAGACGGAGGAATATCATGAACATTAAAGAAGCAAAACAGGAGATTGCCAATACGCTGCGGGCCTATCTGGCCAAGGACGGGCAGGGCAGCTACCTCATACCCGTCAACCGACAGCGGCCGGTGCTGCTCATGGGCCCTCCGGGCATTGGCAAGACCCAGATCATGGCGCAGATTGCTGCCGAAACCGGCGTGGGGCTGGTCTCCTACACCATTACCCACCATACCCGCCAGAGCGCCGTCGGCCTGCCCTTTATCGAAAAGCGCAGCTACGGCGGCAGGGAATATGCTGTCACCGAATACACAATGAGCGAGATTCTCGCCTCGGTCTACACCCTGATGGAGAACACCGGAATTAACGAGGGCATTCTGTTTCTCGACGAGATCAACTGCGTCTCCGAGACGCTGGCCCCGATGATGCTTCAGTTTTTGCAGAACAAAACCTTCGGCAATCAGCGCCTGCCGGAGGGCTGGCTGATCGTCGCAGCGGGCAACCCGCCGGAATACAACAAATCGGTGCGGGATTTCGACGTCGTCACGCTCGACCGCGTCAAGCGCATCGATATCCGCGAGGATTTTACCGTCTGGAAAGAATACGCCTACCGCAAAGGCCTGCATGGCGCGATTATTTCTTACCTCGATATTAAAAAAGAGCATTTCTATCGCATTGAAACTAGCGTGGACGGCATGGAATTTGCCACCGCCCGAGGCTGGGAGGATCTCAGCGAATTGATGCAGGTCTACGAGCGTCTGGGGCTTGAGCTGGGTCGCGAGGTCGTGGGACAATATATTCAACTGCCGCGCATCGCCCGCGATTTTGCCGGTTACCTTGCGCTTTATTATAAATATCAGCAAACTTATCACGTCAACGAGATTATAGAGGGCCAGTGGCATGCCGTCACAGCGTCGGAGCTGCGGGCCGCGCCCTTTGACGAAAAGCTGTCGGTGATGGGCCTGCTGCTCGCCCGCTTGTCAGATTCGGCCCGCCAAACCCGTGCGCAGAACGCCCTGACAGAGGCGCTTTACGCCGATCTGCTAAGTTTTAAAACGCGGCTTTCGTCAGGGGATTCGGCTATAAAAATTCTCGATTATTTAACGCGGCGCCGCCTTGCGGTGGCGGCGCGGGCGGCCGAGGCGGGGCAATTGGACAAGGAAGCCCGCGGGCAGATGCAGCGGGAGGTCGAACGTCTAAACTGTTACCGCGAGCGACTTGCGGCGCAGGGCATTGCGCAGGCTGACGCGCTCGACGTGGTGCGGGGCTGGTTTCAGGCAGAGGAGGTGGAAGCCCGGAAAAGCGCCGGAGAAACGGCGGGCAGGCACTTTGATAACGCTTTTCGCTATCTGGAACAGGCCTTTGGCGACAGTCAGGAGCTGGTGCTGTTTGTCACCGAAATTACCGCCGGTTTTGATACCTCGTGGTTTGTCGAGCATTTTGGCTGCGACGCATATTTTCGCTACAACAAAGAGCTGCTGTTTGACGACGCCCGCCGCCGCATACAGCAGGATATCCTTGCCGCAAGAGGTGATAGCGCCCCGACGGCATTTTAGTGTTTGTGGCATTGTAAAAAACTGAGCGAAAGGTGGAAAAAGGCCATGAAAAATGCAGTTAAAGAGAAAATTAGAACGGGACAAAGGGTTTTGGGCGTCTTCCATGAGCTTGGCAGCGCGACGGCGGTTGAGATGCTGGGCTATGGCGGGATGGATTTTGTCGTCATTGACGCCGAGCATGGCCCGTTTGGGGTCGAACGCGTACAGGAGCTTATCCGTGCGGCTAATGGCGCACAGATCGTCCCAATGGTGCGCGCCAAGGACAGCGCGCGCAATTCGATTCTTAAAATGCTGGATGTCGGCGCGATGGGCTTGATTATTCCGAACGTCCAGAGCGTGTCGGAGGTCCGGCACATCGTCGAATATGGCAAATATTTTCCGCTGGGTAACCGCGGAATTGCACCGACCAGCGGCAGCAAATTTTGGACGGCGGACTACGCCGCGCAGGGGTTGACGCATTATTTTGCGGTCAGTAACAGTGAAACGCTGCTGCTTCCCCAGTGTGAAACGCGTCAATGCCTTGAAAGCATTGAAGAGATTGCCGCAATCGAGGGTATAGACGGCATCTTTGTCGGCCCTTACGATTTGTCCGCCGCCTTGGATAAGCCCGGGCAGTTCGACGACCCGGCGGTAACGCAGGCTATCGAGCGGATTTTAAAAGCCTGTAAATCGGCCGGTAAGCTGTCGTTTATTTATGCCGGCGGACTGGATGACGTTGCAAAAAGGTACGGGCAGGGCTATGACGCCGTTTGCCATGGCATGGATGCGCTGATCTTAAAGGATGCGGTTAAGAGCATTGTTTCGTCGGTTAAGGGGTTATAAAA
>JAEWMM010000305.1 GCA_023457175.1 Bacillota bacterium
CGCGCGCGGCGCTCGACCGCGCCACCCGCCCCGAAACGCGCCCGGCACGCGACGGTACCGGCGGCGAGGCGGTCAAGGCCGTCTTTTGCGCCAACCCTTACGACGAGCTGGAAGCCGCCGCCGCTGAGATCGCGCGGCTGGTGCAGGAACAGGGCTACCGCTACCGCGATATTGCGGTCATCGCCCGCGACATGGGGCGTTACCAGACGGCGCTGCCCTCGGTCTTTGCCCGCTTTAACCTACCGTTTTTCTGGGATATGCGCCACGATGCGCGCTGCTCGGCGCTGGCCCAGGGCGTGCTGGCCGCAGTGCTGGTTGCCTGTGGCATGCGCGAGGGCGATTGGCTAAACGTTGCGCGCGCGCCGCTTTTGGGTCTTGATCCTGAGTTGGTCGGCGCGCTGGAAAATTACAGCTTTATATGGTCGCTGCGCCGCTCGGAGTGGGAGCGGCCGTTCTATAAAAATCCCGACGGCATGGTCGAAACGATTACCCCCCGCGCCGCCAAAGCGCTGCAAACGCTTGAGGAGGCCCGCAGCCGTATCGCCGCGCCGGTGCAGGCGTTGCGGCAGGCGTTTGAAAGCGGACAGGGCGGACAAATTGCCAGCGGACTATGGCGGTTCTTACAGCAGACCGACGCTGCAAGGCACATGGCCGACTTTGCCGAAGACATGCCACCGTCGGAAAAAAGACTATTTCTAGAGGAACAGTCGCTGCTCTGGCAGCAGCTTGTCGGCCTATTGGAGCTGTTTGACGCGATTCCTGACGAAATAACCGTCACCAAGGAGCGTATTGCCGAGCTCGTCGAGCTGTCGTTCGGCGGGTTTGAGGTGGCGACGGTGCCGCGCACGCTTGACGAAATTGCCGTAGGTACCGCCGACCGCATCCGCTGTGAGAATATCCGCGCCGTGTTTCTGCTCGGTGCAGTCGAGGGGGGGTTCCCCTCTGCCGCCATGCCGGGCGGCCTGCTGTCGGAAAACGAGCGGCGGCAGCTTGTCGAGGGGGGGCTGGATCTGCTTACCGAGGGCGACCGCTCTCAGGCGACCGAGCGGATGTTCTGCTACCGCGCCGTCACCGCGCCCGCCGAGCGGCTTGTTGTCTGCTGCCCGCGCACCGACGCGGCAGGGGGCACGCTGCTGCCCTCTGCAATCTTTTTGCGCGCCGCCGCGCTGACCGCCGAACAAAGCAGTCCTGACCTCTGGCGCGTCTGGACGGCGGCGGGGCTTGAAAAGGCCATCGCCGAGCACCGGGACGCCGCCGACAGCCGTTTGGCAGCGCTTGCTGCGCTGGGCGAAAAGACGCTGGACAAGCAGCGTGTGACGCGGCTGCTGCACGCCGGTGAAAAGCGGGCGCATGCGCTGACGGACCCTGCTGTTGCGGCGGCGCTGTTCGGCAAGCGCTTAAAGCTCTCGCCCTCGCGCTTAGAACAATATTACCGCTGCCCGTTCACCTACTTTATGCAAAAGGGGCTGGGGGCCAGAAAGCGCCAGAAGGCCGAGCTGTCGCCTGTTCAGGCGGGCGTGCTGATTCATCGCGTGCTGCAACGGCTGCTGTCGCAGCACGGCGGCAAGGGACTTTCATCGGTACCGCCCGAACAGCTCCGGCGGCAGATTCCCGACGCGACGGCGCGTTATCTTACCGAATGGGCGGGCGATGCCGCGGGGCTCCCCGCGCGGCTGCTGCGAAATTTCGAGCGCCTCGGAGAGTGGCTTTTCGATATGGTGCGCCATCTGGCCGAGGAGCTTTTACAGAGTGAATTTGAGCCGGTCGCATTTGAGCTTGGCATCGGCGAGGGCAAGGAGGTTGCCCCGCCGGTCTTTAAAATCGGCGCAGATACCGAAATTCTTATCGAGGGTACCGCCGACCGCGTCGATACCGCCATCATCAACGGCCAAAAATATCTGCGCGTGCTCGATTATAAATCCGGTCAGAAGCGCTTTTTGCTCGACGAGGTTTATTACGGATTAAACCTCCAGATGCTCATTTACCTGTTTTCGGTCTGCCAAAACGGCGCGGGTGCGCTGCATGGAGCGGCCCCGGCGGGTGCGCTGTATGTTCCGGCGCAGGGGGGCTATCTTTCGGGCGCGCGTCATACCGACCCCTATCAGATCGAAAAGCAGCGGCATAAGCAGTACGCGATGAACGGGCTGCTGCTCTCGGACGAGGACGTGCTGCGCGGCATGGAGCGGAATTTAAACGGCGATTACATTCCCTATGCCGAGGGCGGCAAAAAGGCCGACGCGCTCTATACAATGCAGGAGCTGGCCGCACTCTGGCGGCTGGTCGGGCGGAAGATTGAGGGTATGGCGCGGCAGCTTTATTCGGGCGATATCGCCGCGCTGCCCTGCTGCCGTGATGGGGAGGCGCCCTGCGATTTTTGCGATTACCGCACAGCCTGCGGCTTTGAGCCGGGCGATCCGGTGCGGGCGCTCTTAAAGCTTGACCGCGCCGATATCTTAAACGGGGAGGGCAGCGCCGATGGCAAATAAAACAAACTGGACCGACGAGCAGCGCCGCGCCATCGAAGCGCGCGGGCATACGGTGCTGGTTTCCGCGGCGGCGGGCAGCGGTAAAACCGCCGTGCTCACCGAACGGGCGGTGCGCCGCATGTTGGACACACAGGCGCCGATCGACGCCGACCGGCTGCTGGTCGTCACCTTTACCCGCGCCGCCGCGCAGGAAATGAAGCAGCGCATGCTGCAAAAGCTGACTGAATACATAACCGGGCATCCGCTCGATACGGCGGCGCGCCGCCAGCGCCAGCTTTTAGACCGCGCGGTCATCGGCACGCTCGACGCGCTGTGCCTGAACCTCCTGCGCGAAAACTGGCAGATGCTTGGACTCCCGGCGGCGTTTCGCGTCGGGGACGCGCAGGAGCTTGACGCCATGCGCGAGCAGGCAGTGGACGCAGCGCTTGAAGCCGCCTATGCCGATCGCAGTGATACGGCGTTTGGCGATCTGGCCGAGCTGCTCTCGCAAAAGCGCGGGGATCAAAGTCTGGCGGGCACCGTTTTGAGGGTGCTTGACTTTGCCCGCACCCACCCGTTTTACACCGACTGGCTGGACGAAAAGCTCAGGGTCTACGAAGGCTGCGCCGACCCCGCCCAAAGCGTTTGGGGAGACATTCTGCTGCAATACGCGGTGGAGTCGGCACGCCAATGCCTGCGCGACACGCAGGCCGCGCTTGAGGCGCTGCGCCATGATCCGGACTTTGCCAACTACCTTCCGGCGTTTGAGGGCGACGTTGCGTTTTTTGAAGTGCTCTGTCCCGCGCTGGAGCGCGGGGACTGGGACGGGGCGGCCGATCTGCTGCACGGCTTTAAAGCAGTGCCGCTCAAGGCGGCCAAGCGCGGCGCAGACCCTGAGCGAAAAGCGTATTTTCAGCGCCTGCGCGCCCGCCATAAGGAGCAGGTTGAGACGCTGCAAGGCAAAATTCTTTCTGCAAGTCTTTCGGAATTTTCAGAGGACATCGCCGACCTGCTGCCCAAGCTGCGCCGACTGTTCGCGCTGGTCAAGGATACCGACAACCGTCTGCTTGCGCAAAAGCGCGCGGCGGGCATCTTTGATTTCTCCGACCTCGCGCAGTTCGCCGCCGGTCTGCTCATGACGCGCGACGCGCAGGGGAATCTGCGCAAAACGCCGCTGGCCGAATCGATCGGCGCGCGCTTTGACGAGATTATGGTCGACGAGTATCAGGACGTCAACGCCGTGCAGGACATGATTGTCACGGCCCTTTCAAACGGCAGAAATCTCTTTATGGTTGGCGACGTCAAGCAGAGCATCTACCGCTTTCGTCAGGCGCAGCCCGACATTTTTCTGCGCCGCAGCGCTGAATATGCCCAAAACACCGACCCGGAAGCCCCCGCGCTGGTTACCTTAAGCGGCAACTTTCGCAGCCGCGGCGAGGTTACCCGCGCGGTCAACCGCATCTTTGAGCCGTTGTTTTCAAAGCGGATTGGCGAGCTTTTTTACGACGCGGGGCATCAGCTCAACGCGCTGGCGGTTTATCCGCCGGTAGACGGCGCCGGCGCGCAGTTTCATCTGCTTGAGCAGGGGGGGCTTAACGCGGGCGACGCCGCCGAGGCCGAGGCGCAGTATGTGGCGCGCGAAATCACACGCCTGATAACCAGCCGCGCATTGGTAACCGACAAGGGCGTTCTGAGAGAAATTCGCGCAGGCGATATCGCGATTTTGCTGCGCTCGCCCAAGTCGCAGGCCGACCTTTACCGCCGCGCGCTTGAGCGGGTCGGTATCGAGGCGTTCGCCCAGCTTGAAAGCGGCTTTTTAGAGAGCTTTGAGATTACGACAACGCTTAATCTTCTGCGCGCGCTTGACAACCCGACGCTCGACATCGAATTAATCGGCGCGATGCTCTCGCCGATGTTCGGCTTTGACGACGATGTGCTTGCCGGAATCCGCCTGCTGTCGCCCGGCGGCCATTTTTACCCTGCCGTCAAAAAAGCGGCGACGAATAACGACGCAGCCCGCGCGTTTTTAGAGACGTTTGAGCATCTGCGCCGGCGGGCCTTAACGGCAAGCGCTGCCGGGCTGATTACCGAAGCGGTTGAAAGCACCGGCTTTGACCTGTTTTGCCGCGCCATGCCGGGCGGCGCGCAGCGGTTTGCAAACCTGCTGCTGCTCTCGCAGTACGCCGAGCAGTACCACCGGAACGGGCATCGCGGCCTTTCGGCCTTTTTAAGGATGATCGACCGCGCAATACAGAGCGGCGACCTTGCCCCCGCCTATGTGGGCGAGCAGCAGAACGCCGTCTTCATCACGAGCATCCACAAATCCAAGGGGCTTGAGTGGCCGGTCGTGTTCCTTTGCCAGACGGGACGCGACCACAGCTTCTACCGTAACGACCTCATCCGTCCGACGCTGCTGCACTCCGAGCTGGGCTTTGCCTGTGTCCGGCGCGACCCTGAACGCCGCCAGCAGTTTGCTTCGGTGCCGCTTGGAGCGGTGCGCGTTGAGAGCGAGCGCGCCATGCTCTCGGAGGAGCTGCGCATTCTCTACGTCGCCGCCACCCGCGCCAGAGAGCGTCTGGTCATCACCGCTGTGATGAAAAAAGCGCTCGAAACGGCCGAGGCGCTCTCGCCCGACGGCGGCACACCCGCCCCGGCACAGGTGCGCGCCTGCAAAAATTACGCCGAATGGCTGCTGCTGGCGCTGGGCCGCTATGGCGACGCGGCGCAGGCGCTGCGCTTAGGGCAGCCATTAGGGCAAATTGCGCTGCATTTCGGCTTTTTAGAGGAGCAGCCTGATGCGCTGCCCCCGCCGGCTGAACAGAATACCCAGCAAAGCCTGTCCAGCCCCGCCGCTTTAACGCTGCCCCCCGCCGACGATCGTCTGATCGAGGCGCTGTCACGGCGGCTGACGTTTGAATACCCTTTTGCAAGAGCGGTCAAAACGCCCGCCAAGCTGGCGGTCTCTGAGCTGACGCACCCGGCGGGCGACGCATTCTATTTTGCCAAAAAGCCGGCCTTCGCGCTGGAATCGGCGTCCTCGGGCAGCGAGCGGGGCACTGCGGTACACGCCTTTATGCAGTACTGCGATTATATAGCCGCAAAGCGGAACGCCGCAGCCGAGCTGGCGCGGCTTAAAAATGCGGGCATTCTGACCGCGCGGCAGGCGGACTTGGTGGCACTGGGCAGCATAGAGCGGTTTTTTGAAAGCGGTCTGGCACAGCGCATTTTTGCCGCCGGCGAGGTGCTGCGGGAGTTTGCCTTTATGGTCAGCGCCGCCGCATGCGCTTCGACGCGCGACCTTGCCGCCGAAAACGGCGAAGCGCCGATGCTGCAGGGCATTGCCGACTGTATTTTAATCGAACAGGACCACGCGGTAGTCATCGACTACAAAACCGACCGTGTCCGGGACGCCCAAATGCTGCGCGAACGCTATGCGGGGCAGCTGGGCCTCTACCGCGAGATGCTGGCCTCGGTGCTACCGGTGCCGGTCACCGAGTGCATCATTTGGTCGTTCGTACTCGACTGCGAAATTGCCGTTGAAAGCTTTTGTACCCCTTCTGCGTAGGCGCGTGAGAGACGTCGTTTTCGCATACTGGAACTTGCATACGTCCGGTCAAAATTTTTGCCAATACAATATGCGCCGGGGGCGTGGCTTAAAGCCGCGCCCCCGGCGCACTGTTTGACTGCTCATTATTATTGCGCCGCGGCTTTGCTACGCGTTCTTTTGGGGCAGGCACTGAAAGCGGCGGGTGACAATGTTAATAAACTCGTCCAGCGTGCCGGTCTGTTCTGCGTGCTGCGGAAGAATGACCCCGAACTGCAGCAGCTCGGCGCTGCCTTCAACCGGAACTGAAAGGACATTATACATCGAGCTTTGGGCGTCGAAGGCCTGTATGCCGATGCTGTAAAAATTACTGCTTGAAATCAGGTGCATCAGCGCGGAGCGTCCGGTGACATAGGCAATTTTCGATGAAGAGTTGAGATCGATCTGAAGGCTTTCAGTGGCGAGATGGTAAATAAAATCCTCATACTGGTCAATATAGCGTACAAAGCCGTAGCCGCGAAGCGCAGTAAGCGTCACCTTTTCTCCGCGCCTGAGCAGCTCGTGCTCCTTCGAGATGCAGATGTGTGGACAGAGGTTGACCAGCGGAATAAAGGTCAGCTCCTTTTTGCGGAACAGGTTCATCAGATCCTCGCTTTGCTCGCTGGCAAAATGGATAACGCCGACATCGGCCGCACCCGATTCGACATCGCTGATGACGTCGATGGTGCTGCCTTCGTTGAGCTTATATGAAAAGCTTTCCGAATCCTCGTGATTTTTACATAACTCGATAAAGCTCTCCATCGTGTGGGAGAATTTGGTCATCGATATGCTCAGGGTATCGGTGTGACGCTTGGGTTTTCTGGTAATCTGCTTAAGGCCCTCCATCTCCTGCATAATGGCGTTGGAGTGCTTCAGAAACTGTGCGCCCGACGTCGTGAGCACCACGCCCTGCTTGGTGCGCAAAAACAACTCAAAACCGATATCGTCCTCAAGGTCTTTGATGATATGGCTTAAATGGGGCTGCGATATGTACAAGGCCTGCGCGGCTTTATTAATTGAGCCATATTTTGCGACCGCTACAAAATATTTCAGATGCTTCAGATTCATAGCCAGCCTCCGGATGTTTATTGTTCGTACCATAGAGAGTCATCTATTTTATTATGCATATTTTTGAAGGAAAAGCATCATGTTTTTTAGAAATGAATAAATTTTGTTAAATCTATTAAAAAGACCGTTCGATGAAAGGTGAGTATTCAATATATAAGAAACCATATATCCGATATAGCGAATACGTATTGGTAAAAAAATCAAAAGTCCTATAAAATATTGGAGAAGGATAAATGATTTTATCACAATTCAATAAAATAGCTTTAAACGACGAAGGAGAAACATTGATGATACAGCAGGTACTCGATGAGGCAATAGCGTATGCATCTGAATTTACGCATTTAGGAAAAGCGGCAAGCTATATACCGGAGCTGGCAAAGTCGAATCCCGCACAGTTGGGCGCATGTATTGTTACCACGGACGGCGCGTGTTATTATACAGGAGATTGGCAGCAGCCTTTTACCATGCAAAGCATTTCCAAAACCATCTCGCTGATCCTTGCGCTGCAAACCGCAGGCGAGGCGTGCGTCTTTTCAAAAGTGGGGGTTGAGCCCACGGGAGATGCCTTCAACTCGATTGTCAAGCTGGAAACAAAGGACAAACGGCCGCCCAATCCCCTGATAAATGCAGGCGCCATCGCGGTGATAAGCTGTATCAGGGGAGAAAACCGCTGGGAGCGGCTTTTGTCGCTGGCGCGCAAGCTGTGCAGACGTGACAGCATTGATATTGACGAAGCGGTTTATCGTTCGGAACGTTCCACAGGCATGCGTAACCGATCGATTGCGTACTTTATGCAAAGCGAGCATCTTATCGAAGGGGATGTTGAGGAGGATCTTGACCTTTATTTTAAAATATGCTCGCTTAGCGTTACAACCCAAGACCTGGCCAATTACGGCATGATTCTGGCAAACGACGGCATTGAGCCTGCCACCGGAGAATGCCTGGTGGAAAGCGGGATACTGAGAATTGTCAAAACACTGATGGTCACCTGCGGCCTTTACGACGGCTCGGGTGAATTTGCCATCAATGTGGGAATTCCTTCAAAAAGCGGCGTGGGAGGGGGGATCGTTTCGGCCGTAGAGGGGAAAATGGGCATCGGTGTGTTCAGCCCCGGACTTGATGCAAAGG
>JAEWMM010000306.1 GCA_023457175.1 Bacillota bacterium
GCGTATGTCTGTGGGCCGGCGGGCGTCAGTCCGCGCTCCATATGTTCCCGGCAGGTCACAAAATCTGCGCGCCAATCTATTCAGCTTTTTTAATGGGATATCAGTATAAATAATCGGAGGCGTTTATTTTGACAATTACAGAAGCGATTATTCAGGGGATTATTCAGGGGCTAACCGAATTTCTTCCCGTTTCCAGCTCGGGGCATCTGGCGCTGTATCAGTATTTCACCGGCCAGAATGGAGAAACCGGCGCACTTTTTTCGCTCGTACTGCATCTGGGTACCCTGCTTGCGGTATTCGTGGCCTTTTGGGGTATCATTCAGGAGTTGATTATCGAGTTTTTTCACATGCTGGGCGACCTGTTCCACGGCAAGCTTTCGTTTAAGAGGGTCAACCCGCAGCGCAAGATGATCTATCTGCTGGCCGTATCGCTGCTGCCTTTGTTTTTGACGCTGCTGCTCAAGGATATCCTGCGCGGCGTCGCCGAAGATAACAATATTATTGTCGAGGGCATCTGCTTTCTGGTCACGTCGGCCATGCTGCTGATGGCCGACCGCTGCACCGGACGCACGACCGCCCGCGGCATGAGCTACCGTGCTGCAACGGCGGTTGGTCTTGTGCAGGCGTTTGCGCCGCTGCCGGGCATATCGCGCTCCGGTTCCACCCTTTCCGCCGGCATGATGCTCGGACTTGAGCGCGAATTTGCCGTCAATTTCTCGTTTATCATGGGCATTCCCGCTGTTTGTGCGGCACTGTTGCTCGACGCAAAGACGATTGTCGGCGGGGGGCTTAATCTCCCCGCTTCGGTGATTATAATTGGTCTGATTTTCTCGGTCGTTTTCGGCCTCTTAGCCATCGGCATGGTGCGCTGGCTGGTCGCCTCCCAAAAGCTGCGCTGGTTTGGCTATTATACGCTCGTGCTCGGCATTCTTGTGCTGGGGGCCGGCATCTACGACGCCATATCGGGTCACGCGCTGCAAAATACCGTTATCGCCATACTCAAATGACTTTAACGCAGCTCCTGATAATGCGAAATAAGCAGAGCGGTTTTATTATTGAGAATAACCGGGGTACACTATGCCGGTTTCGCGCTTTACAGTCAGGAAATACATCTCGTAAATTTTGCTATCATAATCTTACGCCGCGATTTTAGACGGAATTTGTATAAAAAATTGTAAGGAGGTCGCCGCCTTGGCTGCCAAACGCAAAAAAAAATCTCCCCGCAAAACAAAGGCGCAGCTGCGCGCGCAGAACCAGATGCTTGCCGTTTTGCTGTTCACGCTCGGCCTCTTGTTCGTATGCCTGTCCTTTGTGCGGGGCAGCGAGGGCTGGTTGACGGCCCACAACGTGCTGCTGGGTCTGTTCGGGTGGTCGGCGTTCTTTATCGGCCCGGTGTTTGTTTACATATCGGTCATGTCCTCGTTTGAGAAGCTCGCCGACGACCTGCCGATCCGCGCCGCGCTGACCGGCGTGCTGCTCTGCCTCATCTCGGCGGCGTTCCAGATTTTTTTGGCCGGAAAGCCCGACGGCGAAACGGTGGCGGCCGTTGTCCGCCAGCTGTATGCCGACGGTCAGGCGCTACGCGGCGGCGGTATTACGGCGGTGCTGTTCGGCCTGCCGCTTATGCAGCTCGGTGCTCCGGGCGACCGCATAGCCGTCTCACTGCTGCTGTTTTTACTGACAATGATCATTACAAAATCGACGATTGCGGGCGTGCTGCGCTCGGCTAAAAAGCCGGTGGAAAAGCTTTCAAACGGCTATCATGAGCTGCTAAGCGCCATGCCTGCGGCCCAGCAGGCCGCAGGCGGTACGCTGACTGAAAAGCCGGTCATCGACATTCCGCTCGACGGTCCCGTGACGGCTCCGAGGCGGCGCAAAAAACCGGCTGCGGAGGAAACCATCTCACCCGACGTGCTGCGAGCCAAGGAGAAGCTGCTTAGCACCGCCGCCGCTGATCTGCCGGTATCGGAGGCGCATCCCGTCACCCCAAGCGGCGACACGATTGAGCCTGTCGTACCCGACGAAGAGGGGCAGCAGCTCATTATTGAGGATATTATCAGCCGCGTGGCGCAGGTGCAGGCGCAAAAGGCACAGAAAGCCGTTGAGCCGGCTAAAGCGGTTACCGAGCCGCCCGCCCCGCCGCCCGAACCACCCGTCTACCTGCTGCCGCCGATCTCGCTGCTGCGTGAGCCCGCCGCGACAGCCGCCGGGGAGGTCACCGCCGACGAGCTGCGTCAGAACGCGCAGCGGCTGGTGGACACGCTGCAATCCTTCGGCGTGCAGACCCGCATCATCGACATCTCTCGGGGGCCTGCCGTTACCCGTTATGAATTACAGCCCTCAGCAGGCGTTAAAATTTCTAAAATTACGAATCTTGCCGACGACATCGCCTTAAACCTCGCGTCGGCGGGCGTGCGTATCGAAGCGCCGATTCCCAACAAGGCGGCTGTGGGTATCGAGGTGCCCAACCGCAAGGTCACGCCGGTGACGCTGCGAGAGGTTATTGACGCGCCGGAATTCACCGACGCGAAAAGCAAGGTCACAGTGGCGCTCGGGCGGGATATTTCCGGCAGCCTGATGCTGGCGAACATCGCCAAGATGCCGCACCTGCTCATCGCAGGCGCAACCGGCTCAGGCAAATCGGTCTGCATCAATTCCATCATCATGAGCATTTTATTCAAGGCCAAGCCCGACGAGGTTAAGCTGCTTTTAATCGACCCCAAGGTCGTTGAGCTCGGCGTCTATAACGGCCTGCCGCATCTGGTCATTCCGGTCGTCACCGACCCGAAAAAGGCTGCGGGCGCGCTGGGCTGGGCCGTTGCCGAAATGCTTAACCGCTATAAGCTGTTTGCCGCCCACAATGTGCGCGACATCGAGTCGTTTAACCGCAATGTCGAGAATGCGGCGGCCAACCCGCCCGCAGACAGCGACATCGCGCAGCCCCAGCTTGCTAAGCTGCCGCATTACATCATCGTCGTGGACGAGCTGGCCGATTTGATGATGGCGGCCCCCTCCGAGGTCGAGGATTCAATCTGCCGCTTAGCCCAGATGGCGCGCGCGGCGGGCATGCACCTGATCATCGCGACGCAGCGCCCGTCGGTCGATGTTATCACCGGTGTCATCAAGGCGAATATTCCGTCGCGCATCGCGTTTGCGGTGTCGTCGCAGATCGACTCGCGCACCATTCTCGATATGGGCGGAGCCGAGAAGCTTTTAGGTATGGGCGACATGCTGTTCTCCCCTGTCGGCTCGTCAAAGCCCACCCGCGTGCAGGGCTGCTTTGTCTCAGACGAGGAGATTGAGCGGGTCGTCACCTACATCAACAGCGCGGGCGCGCCGCAGTACGACAACCAGGTACTCGAAGAGATTGACAGGCATACCCCCGTCGGCAAGGGTAACGCCTCCGGTGCCTCCTCCGATGAGAGCGGCGACGAGGATGAGATGCTTGCCCCCGCGATTGAATGCGTCATTGAGGCGGGCATGGCCTCGACCTCTTTGCTGCAGCGCAAGCTGAAATTGGGCTATGCGCGCGCCGCCCGCATCGTCGACGAGATGGAGGGGCGCGGCATTATCGGGCCGTACGAAGGCTCAAAGCCCCGCGCGGTGCTCATCTCGAAGGAGCGCTGGGCCGAAATGAAACTAAATCGGATGGTTGAATCCAGCCAATAAAAAGCCATCATATTAAAAACGGCCCGCCTACGGCGATGGCTGCTTATACCATTTGCTTCGCTCATGGTATAAAGAGAGGCTCACATGGATTATCGTTTTCTCCCCGTTACAGCTGAAGAAATGCAGGCGCGCGGCTGGCAGCAGGCGGATTTTATCTGCGTGACCGGCGACGCCTATGTCGATCACCCCAGCTTTGGCATCGCGATTATTTCGCGCCTGCTCGAACGGCTGGGCTACCGCGTTGCGATGCTCGCCCAGCCCGACTTAAACGACCCCGAAGCGTTTCGCCGCTTCGGCAGGCCGAAATATGCCTTTATGATCACGGCAGGCAACATCGACTCGATGGTGTCGAATTATACCGTCGCCAAGCGTCGCCGCGCACAGGACGCTTATTCCCCTACAAACGCGCAAAACCGCCGCCCCGACCGCGCCGCGACGGTCTATTCGCGCACGGCCAAGGCGGCCTACCCCGACTGCCCCGTTATTCTAGGCGGCATAGAGGCTTCGCTGCGCCGCTTTGCCCACTACGACTACTGGGCCGACCGGGTGCTGCCCTCGATTCTGGTCGACGCAGGCGCCGACATGGTCTCCTACGGCATGGGCGAGCGCCAGACTGAGATTATCGCCGCACGGCTTGCCGCGGGCGAGCCGATTGAAGCGCTGACCGACATACGCGGCACTGTGTGCTATGTCACGCCCGATCAAATTCCCAACGGCACGGTGAGCTGCCCCTCATATGAAAAGACGGCCAGCGACAAGACCGCCTACGTGCGTGCCTTTAAGCTCTGGCTCGACGAGCAAGACGCTGTGACCGGCCGTCCGGTGCTGCAAAAGCACGGCGACCGCTACGTTTTACAAAATCCGCCGATGCCGCTGCTTTCGCGCGCGGAACTCGACGCGGTCTTCACCATGCCCTTTGCGCGCGCCTATCACCCCAGCTATGAGGCGCTCGGCGGCGTCAAGGCCATCGAAGAGGTCGAATTTTCGATTATGCATAACCGTGGCTGCTTCGGTCACTGTAATTTCTGCTCGATCGCTGTCCATCAGGGACGGCAGATTGTGTCGCGCAGCGTCGATTCGGTTTTAGAAGAAGCCGAGCGCTTTGTCAAAAATCCGCGCTTCAAGGGTTATATCCACGATGTGGGCGGCCCTACGGCGAATTTCCGTTATCCCTCCTGCAAGAAGCAGGAAACACAAGGGCTGTGCAAGGACAAAAAATGTCTGGGCAGTCCCGCCTGCCCCGCCGTCCGGGTCGACCACAGCGAATATCTTGAGCTGCTGCGCCGCCTGCGGGCGATTAAGGGTGTCAAAAAGGTGTTTGTGCGCTCCGGCCTGCGGTTTGATTATATGCTGCTTGATAAGGACGACACGTTTTTAAAAGAGATGGTCGCCAACCACATCAGCGGGCAGCTCAAGGTCGCGCCGGAGCATTGCAGCGACGCTGTGCTCGACGCAATGGGCAAGCCGCATATCGAGGTCTACGAGCGCTTTGTCAAAAAGTTCTACCAGTGCACCAAGCAGGCAGGCAAGGAGCAGTACCTCGTCCCCTACCTCATGAGCTCCCACCCCGGCAGCACCATCCGCGACGCGGTGGAGCTGGCGCTGTTCCTTAAAAAGAACCATATGAAGCCTGAGCAAGTGCAGGATTTTTACCCCACGCCGGGCACCATTTCGACCTGCATGTTCTACACCGGCGTCGACCCGCTGACCGGCAAGGAAATCTATGTCCCCAAAACCGACCGCGAGAAGCAGCGTCAGCGTGCGTTGCTGCAATATTTTAAGCCCGAAAATCGCCGAACGGTCATTGAGGCGCTCGAAGAGATTCGCCGTACCGACCTCATCGGCACCGGGCCGGACTGCCTTGTCGCCCCCGACCGGCAATACCAACAGAAGCTGGCTGAAAAGCGAGCTTCGCAGTCAACGGGACAACGTAAGGCCAACCACCGTGGCAAGCCGCGCCGCCAAGCTGACACCAAACCGGGGGTCAGACGATGAAGCAGACAAAAGGGCGCAGATCGGGCAAACAGCAACGCATTTCTCCGCTGGCGCTGGTGGTTATCGTTCTGATCAGTGTCGTTTCTTGGTATCAAACCGAGTACCGGCCCGCGCAAAGGGTTGTTCCCGCACTGGCCCAAAATGTGATTGCCGAGGTGCAGGTGCTCGACGTCGGGCAGGGCAGCGGTCTCTTGCTGCGCACCGAGGGCGAAAACGGCGGCCACGCCGTGCTTATCGACGGCGGCGAGCGCTCGGCCTCTCAGGCTGTTTGCGACGCGCTCGACGCGGCGGGTATCGCCCGGCTCGATCTGGTCGTCATGACCCACCCGCACACCGACCATTTCGGCGGCCTGATTGCGGTGCTTGAAAATTACGAGGTGAATGCGCTTTGGATGCCCGCCGTCCCCGATCATCTGGCCCCGACCAACAGTACTTTTGAACGCTTTTTAGACGCGCTCGAAGCAAACGGCTGCGAATTTATCCAGCCGGTAACACCCCGCGCCGAGTCGCTGGGCGACAGTGTAACGCTGCGGCTGCTCGACGCCTTTGTGCCCGCCCCTGACAACCTGAACGACACCTCGCTCTG
>JAEWMM010000307.1 GCA_023457175.1 Bacillota bacterium
GCTCTAAGCTGGTGGCACATGTCAGCCCGACCCAGACGCCCAATCCCATGATTGCCTTTGATACGCCGGATTTCAGGTTTGTCGCAGGCTTTGCGTTGGAGGGTATGCCCGAGGCGCTCAGCACCGACGGCGTGTGGCTTATTTCTGGCAAAATTGCACAGCTGGATATCAGCACGGCCGACGGCGCTGAGGGCATGCTGCGCAGCGCAAAAAATACCGGCGAGGATATCAGCGGATTATATGGCGTCAGCTTTGAAGAGCAGAGCTTAAAGCGGGTTGATGACGTGACGGTTGAGCTGTCGTACACCCAAAACGGCAAAGCGCTTGCCCGCTGGCAGCGCGACGGCTATGACTTTGTGCTGTGGTTTCCTGAGATTGAAACCGATGCCTTTACAGCGGCAGCCCAAGCGGTTGCAGGCGGGGTCAGGGCGGTTGAAGGCTTTTAAAAACTGCACTAACGCCAAAAGCGCGTATTCGTAACGGATACGCGGCTGCGGTTGGGCCTTTTCTTATTATTAATGCCAATTCCATAATAAAAATTATCAGAGGAGTGCAATGATGAAAAAGATTGTTTTGATGATATGCACAGTGCTGCTTATCGCGGTGCTGTTTGCCTGCACACAGAACGCAAACGCCCCTGTAAAGGACAGCGGCGTCGACGACCCGCAAAGCGCTGTTTCGGAGCAGCAGCCCGAAACGCCTCCCTCCGAAGCGCCCAAAGACCCGTCCAATGCCGCCGGTTCCTCTGAACAACCGGCAGCCGACGCCAAAATAAAGGCCGACAGTTCCAGCGTTCTGCTAAAGATGCCGACCGAGGTGCGGTTTGGCGAAACGGCGACCGCCACGCTGATCAACAACAGTGACTATGAGATTTCGTACGGCGCGAGCTATAGCTTTCAATATTACGTCAACGGCGCCTGGGCGGAGCTTAAATACCGCGAAGGCAAAGAGCGGGCGTGGATCGCTATTGCGTATATCACCCAGCCGGGCGGAGAGATGGCGTTCGATTTTGTGATAAACGCGGATGAGTTTACCGTTCCGCTGGGCCCCGGAGAATACCGCATTGTCAAGGACATTTCGGCGGAGAACAACGGAGACTTTTCTTCGTTCGAAATAACGGGCGTCTTTACCATTAAATAAATATAGTCCACCCAACTTAAAAATAAGACCGTCTTGGCGGCCTATTCTGCGCCTGGCCGCGTTGCGTCCTTGGCGGGCGCGGGTCCACCTTCGTCCTCCGCCTTACCGGACGCAGAATATACGCGCCAATCCTGCTCCTGTTTTTAAGTGGTTTGACTTATACTACTGTGATAAAAGCGCTTAAAGCGGTGTGGATTACCGCTTTAAGCGCTTTTTAAGCCGTGTTTATTTAATACGATATTTAGCGGCAAATGTTCCGTTGTGCTTGGACGTCAGGATTCCGCGGGCGTCAGCCCACTGCACGTATCGTCTTACAGGACGAAAAATCTTGCCGATAGTCGGGTGAACTTTTAACGGAATATCGGCATAGCGGCGTTAAAAGAATCCGCGTTTTTTGCCGGACAGGGGCTTGAGCTTTGCCGCCGTCGCGCCGTAGCCGAAACGGGTCGAGAAGCGTTCGTGCAGGTTGTCCTGCAAAAGCTCACGCACCTCGGCGCGCTGCTGCGGGGTCATGGCCCGGTGGGGCAGCATAATCGACTCTGCGCCGTTGAGATAAAGCAAGAACATATTGCTTAGCTCAAAGCTCAAAAACAGGTCGGCAAGCCGAACCGTTGCGCTCTTGCCGTTGTGGGGCGTGTCTATTTTAAGACCGCCGCGCGCAAAGGTGAGCGTAATCTCCTTATGCAGCATGCTCTCTTTATTTTTGGCGTATTTTAATATGCCGTATTCAATCTGTGCACAAAGCACAATGGCCCAGATGAGATAACCGAGAAAAATATAAGCCGGCAGCATGAAGACCGGCATTAGGCCAAGGTAAGAGCCCGCCGTACAGACGGCGGCGACAATGGCCGTCAGTGCAAAAATGCGAAAGCCGATGCGGTGCCGGGTGACGGCTGCAAAATAAACCGCCGTGCGGTAATTGGCGATGGAAGGCGCGTAGGTAAAGACGAGGTCGTTCATGTTGAAGGCTCCTTTTACTTACTTTTTATCCGGATATCCATTTAAGACAGTAACCTTTAGCGGATATCAGCATTAGCGGTTCCAATACTTTCTGTCCAGCGTGCGGTACTGAATCGCCTCTGAGACGTGGCTGCTGTCGATGGTGTCGCACCCATCCAGATCCGCGATGGTGCGCGAGACCTTTAAAATGCGGTCATACCCGCGGGCCGAGAGGCCCAGCCGCTCAAACGCCAGCTTTAAAAGCTGCCCGGCGTCTGGCGTCAGCGGGCAGAATTCTTCTAACAGGGCGCGCGGAATGGCGCAGTTTGAGGTGATGCCCCGCCCTTCAAAGCGCGCCAGCTGGCGGCGTCTGGCGTCAAACACCCGCTGCCGCAGCGTCACCGAGCCTTCTCCCGGCGTTTTGCCGGTCAGGCTCTCGTAGTCGATAGCGGGTACCTCAAGATGGATGTCGATGCGGTCTAAAAGCGGGCCGCTGACCTTGCCCAGATAGCGGCTGATGGCAGCCGGGCTGCAATGGCACGGCTTGGCGGGGTGCCCGTAAAAGCCGCAGGGACAGGGGTTCATAGCGGCGACCAGCATAAACCGGCTGGGGTAGGTGATGCGCGCCCCTACGCGAGAGATGGTTACCTCGCTGTCCTCAAGCGGCTGGCGCAGCCCCTCCATAACGGGGCGTAAAAATTCGGGCAGCTCGTCTAAAAACAGCACGCCGTTGTGCGAGAGCGATACCTCGCCCGGCTTTGGCAGACTGCCGCCGCCTGTCATGCCCGCTGCCGAGACTGAGTGATGCGGCGAGCGAAACGGCCGTTCGCGCACCAGCCCCACGCCCTTGGGC
>JAEWMM010000308.1 GCA_023457175.1 Bacillota bacterium
CAACAGCTCGGCCCTTAACGGGACAACCGCCATGCGGTTATTATAAATGCCCGAAAGCCTGTTCCTTGCGGGGCGGCCGGCGTTCATGGGGCATTATGTTATGCGTCTGGCAATTGCGGCATAATCATCGCAAACGGTTTTATAACCCGCGCTGCGCGATCTGTGAGGGAACGCGCGCAGGTTTGCCCATCCCGCTTTCGCTCTTGCAAAGGGAACCGAAAGCTATGCGCCGTTTACCGCGCGTTAATACCGGACGGCTCGCCGCTAAACGCAGCCTGTTGCGTTATAACGGGCAATTACAGCGCGGCTGCGATGCATCCGCGGTATTATAAAAGAGATTTTACATTAGGGGTTGAGCTTCGGGTGTTACGCTGGGATTTGCACGTCCATACCGCATGGTCGGACGGTTCGATGGCGGTGGCGGATGTGGTGGCGTTTGCGGCCCGCAGAGGGCTTGGCGGCATCGCCGTCACCGACCATGACGCTATGGACATGGTTGTGCCAGCGCAGCAGGCGGCCGAGATCGCGGGCATCGGCATTATCCCCGGGGTCGAGCTTTCCTGCATCGACCATGACACCGGCCGCAAGGTGCATCTTCTGGTCTATTGTCCGCAGACTCGCGCAACGCTCGAACCGCTGTTTGACCTGATGGCACAGCGGCGGCAGCAGGTGGGTGAAGAAATGATCGACCTGTTGATTAAGCATTATCCCGTCACCCGTGCACAGGTGCTTGATCAAGCCAAAAACAGCAGAACCATCTACCGGGTGCACCTGCTGCGCGCGCTGCTTGAGCTGGGCTATTCCGACCGCGTGTACGGCCCTTTGTATCAGGCGCTGTTTGGCCGCGAGGGCGTTTGTCGGCGGCAGGTGGATTATATCGACGTTTATGAGGGGGCAAAGGCTGCGCAGGCCAGCGGCGGCGCGGTGGTGTTGGCCCACCCCGATGTGTACGACTCCTTTGATATTGGCGAACGGTTGGCGCAGGCGGGGCTCATCGACGGGGTGGAATACAGCTACCCCAGACGCGACCCTGCGCACCTTGAAAAGCATGACCGTCTGGTGCAGGCGTACGGGCTTCTGCCCACCGGCGGCACCGATTTCCACGGCTTTTATACCACGACGCCAAATCCCGTGGGAACCTGTACGACTTCGGAATACGAGTTGTCACAGCTTCATAAACTAATAGAATTAAAGAGGAAATAACGCGATGATTTACGAGTTTGCGCCCAGGGGCGTATGCGCCAGAAAAATTTCTTTTGAACTGTCGGAGGACGGCATTATTCAGAGAATGAATTTTACGGGCGGCTGCGCGGGCAATCTTGCCGGAATCAGCCATCTGGTTGTCGGCATGAAAGCCTCGGAGGTGATCGACCGCCTGAAAGGGACGACCTGCGGGTTTAAAGCGACTTCTTGCCCCGACCAGCTCTCCCGGGCACTGCAGGAGGCGCTGGATAAATCTAACCGGAGGATGTGATGTTCATGCTTGGGTCTTATAACGACGACGATATCAAGATTGCGCCGGACGACCTCTCTAAGCTGTTTGCCTCTGACAACCCCGTTGCGGACGACAATATCGACCTGTTTTTGCAGCAGCGCGCCAACGGCAACACCGCCCGTGCGCGAAAGCTCGGTGTGCAATATGTTGAGGATCTGATTGACTGCGTGTGGACACGCCCACCCGAGGATGTTAAAAGCGAAGATTTTGACCTGCAGCTAAAGCTGCTGTTTGCCTATGCCGTGCATCGCATTGTTGAGGATCATTCGCCAAACCAGATTATTGCCAACGCTACGCTGGGCAGCTTTTACGAGCATCTTGAGGATGCAGATCAGCACCTGTATGAAGAAATTAACGACAACGCGGCATTTTCGCTTTATGTCTATCTGCATCGCGCGGGGGATGAGAACGCCGGATCGGTGGGCAAAACCTTTGCGGGCTTATGCAACGCCGGTGAATATTCCGACTGTGTTATTATCGGCGAGAGCGCCTATGCGCGGTTTTTTGGGGCCTGTGCGCAGCGCATGCTGAATGCGGGCTTTGCGGAATAATGCGCGAACCATCTGCTGCGAAAGGGGATAAGCCAATATGAACCAGGGGGTTTTCACCGAGGGCATCGACCACGGCGGGCTGACCACCGACTACGAAATACGCATCCTGATCTGCTGGCTGCTGTACAAGATGAAGACGCCGGTTACCTCCGCACAGCTGAGCAGCGCGCTATTAGGCGAGCGCCTCGTCAATTATTTTGAGGTGACCTGCGCGCTGGGGGAGCTGCTTTCCTCAGGACATCTGACCGAGGTCAGGTCCGACGCGCAGCAGGGCACTGTTTCAGTGACCGAGCTGGGCCGCAAGACCGCCGAGACCTTTTATAAAAGCATTCCGCGCACCGTGCGCGAAAAGGCGATCGACGCCCTGAGCCAGTGTGTGCTGCAGGAGCGCTTTGCCAGGGAGAACCGCGCCGAGATTGTTGAAACCAGCGACGGCTTCAGGTTGGAGCTTGCGCTCAACGATGTGGGCAACGACTTGATGCGTATGTCGCTCTATGCGCCCACCCGCGAGGTTTGCGAAACGATGAAGAAGCATTTTATCTCCGACCCAACGGTGCTGTACCGCGCCATGCTGTCGGTGTTGATGGGTTCGAAGGACGGCGCAATGGAATTGATAGACCATGAGCCAATATAGCGCTTTGGCGGCTGTTGCAATGAAGATTGCTGCAGTCCGCTTCTGTTTTATACTAAGCTGCCATTAAAGTGGCATAGACGGCGAGTAGCTTTTATATAGTTAAGCCACTTGAAAACAGGAACCGTCTAGGCGCGTATATTTTGTGTCCGGTAAGGATGACAATGCGGCCAGACGCAAAATAGACCGCCAAAACGGTCTTGTTTTTTAAGTTGGTTTAACGATATGCTTTGCCGGATTGGAGAAAAGAGCGGACTGATGCCCGCCGCCTTTAATGCCGGTGCGGAATTTTAAAAGCCGGCGCCGGGATGACTGCTTTTAATGGAATATTGGCATCATTATAAAAATCATCAGTTTGGGAGTGTCAAAATGGCGATCGAAAAAGTCAGGGATTATTTTAAACAGTATGGGATGGACAATCGCATTCTGGAGTTTGAGGTCTCGAGCGCGACGGTGGCGCTGGCGGCGCAGGCGCTTGGCTGCGAACCGGACCGCATTGCAAAAACGCTGTCGTTTAAAGTTGGCGAGGATTGCATCCTCATTGTGACGGCCGGCGCGGCCAAGATAGACAACGCCAAATATAAGGCGCAATTTCACACCAAGGCGAAGATGCTTACCCCCGACGAAGCGGTGGGGCAAATCGGGCACGCCGTCGGCGGCGTCTGCCCGTTTGGCGTGAATAACGGGGTGACGACCTATCTCGATGTGTCGCTAAAGGCGTATGAAACGGTGTTTCCGGCTTGCGGAAGCGACAACAGCGCCATTGAGCTGACCATCGACGAGCTTGAGAAATATTCCAACAGCAGCGACTGGGTCGACGTCTGCAAGG
>JAEWMM010000309.1 GCA_023457175.1 Bacillota bacterium
CACTATCCCCCCGTTGCGAAGCTTTCCGTTTGTGTTCTATGCAAAATAATATTCATTTTGCAACAGCTCCTATTTCGCACAAAAAGCGACTACGATATTTTTTGACGGCTGAAATAATCGCGGGTCTCTTTGGCCACCACGCCCGAAAGCGCCAGCAGTGCGATCAGGTTCGGGAACGCCATGAGGCCGTTGAAAATATCGGCGATGTTCCAGACGGCGGCGACGGTCATGTACGGGCCGATAAAGACGGCAAGAATGTACAGATAACGGTAGATCATAACAGCCTTCTGGTTGCCGTTTGAGAAATACTCCAGGCAGCGCTCGCTGTAATAGTCCCAGCCGAGAATTGTGGTAAAGGCAAAGAAAATAAGGCTGAGCATCAGAATAAAGGCCGAGAAGCGCGGATCAAAGGGCAGACCGTTCTGAAAAGCCTGCGACGTGATGTCGACGCCCTTTAAGCCGATGTTCCAGGTGCCGGTTGTGACGATGCAAAGGCCGGTGATGGTGCAAATGATGATGGTATCGATAAAAGTGCCGGTCATCGATACAAGACCCTGACGCACCGGCTCCTTAGTCTGTGCGGCTGCGGCGGCAATCGGCGCGGAGCCCAGACCCGCCTCGTTTGAGAAGATGCCGCGGGCGATACCCTTCTGCATGGCGACGGTGATGCTGCCGACCACGCCGCCGGTGACGGCCTGCGGGTTGAAAGCGCCGGTGATAACCAGGCTTAGCGCCTGCGGAATTTTATCTGCGTTGCAGACAAGCAGTATGACGCCGAAAACCACATAGATGATCGCCATAAACGGCACGATAATCTGCGCCACCATCGAGATGCGCTTTAAGCCGCCCAAAATGACCAGCGCGGTGCACAGCGTGACGAGAACGCCCGCAACAACGACCGCCCAGGAATATTGCGCACCGAAAACTGAGACGGTGTAGCGGCTTTCAGCGTCAAAGAAGCCCTTAACCGCCGATGAGATGCCGTTGACCTGCGTAAAGGTACCGATACCGAACAGGCCGACGCCCATGCCAAAAAAGGCAAAAAGCTTTGCAAGCCAGCGCCACTGCCTGCCCATGCCGCGCTCTATGTAGTAAAAGGGCCCGCCCAGCACATGCCCGTCGGGCGCAATTTCGCGGTATTTTATCGCGAGAACGCCCTCGGCGTACTTTGTGGCCATGCCGAAGAAGGCGGCGACCCACATCCAGAACAGCGCGCCGGGGCCGCCGGCATAGATGGCGGTTGCCACGCCGACGATGTTGCCGGTGCCGATCGTAGCCGACATGGCGGTGCACAGCGCGCCAAAGCTCGTGACCTCGCCGCGGCCGCTTTCCTCATTCTTGACCATGAACATCAGCGCCCGGGGCAGATGAAATAACTGGAGCAGATTGAGCCGCACCGTCAGATAAATACCGGTGATCAAAATGAATACGATCAGCGGCAGCCCCCACACCAGATCATCAAACCATACGATGAGTTCGTCCATTCTTGCTAACATAATTTTCGCTTCCTCCTACATACAAAAAAATAAAGCCGAAACTTTCGTTTCGACCTTCCGGAGAAATGAGAACAGTGATATCCTAAAGCAATACCAAACTCTGTCCTTTTGCCTGAGAGATCGCTTGGGCTAAAACCCAAACTTACACCTTCGGCGCCCTTTGCGGGACTCTCCAGAGAATCTAACGGCTGCCCGCTAAAAGCACCGATGACGCCAATACGCAGACATCTGTTGCCCAAACGGAGCAGCTTGATTAGAATAGCACATAGGCAAACAAAAATCAACCCTTTTGTTTCGGGTGCTTGCGGTGGGCAGGCCAGCGCCTTAAAAGCGCTTTTAGAGTGCGGCGCCGCACAGTACCAAGCCTAAAACAGGAGGCAGTTTTGCAAGAAATTTTTCGTTTTGCGAGACAGAGGACGAGAGCGGGCTGCCGCCCTGCGAGGAGCATAACGCAGAAAAGCGGAAAATTTCGCGGCAAGACGCCCGTGCTTTAGGTTTGCAGACACGCCTTATGTCATAACTTGTTTTGGCGGCGCATAGGCTTCTCTGAGGAGGTGTGGACATGGTTGGGAGAAGAATGAATTCCGCCTTCGGCTCGACGGGGCGCCGCCGGCCTACCGCGCGCGGCGACGGGCAAGAGGGTAAATTTATGTTTATAACGCTGTTGCAAAGCATGCTTTGCGTCATGATGATAACAGCGGCGTTTATCATGAGCAGCTTTATGGGAATGACCGACGTGAAAACGGCATTCTTTACGCTGATATCGAAGGAAACCGAGGCGGTGGAGGTCTTTTCAGTGGTGCAAAAGATGAAGGATTCCGACAAAATTTCCCGCCTGCGCAGCATCATTGAGCTTATTCTAAATCAGGTGGGCGCCTCCCCGCGGATTGAGGTGGCCACACCGGCCGGACAGGGCGGACAGCTGCTGTTTTTGCCCCGGACTGAAAACAGCCTGCCCGACGGCGTTACCAATATTGCGCCGCTGCTCTCGGCGCCGATGCGGCAGCCGGTGCAGGGCCTTATAAGCTCGCAGTTTGGCGTGAGGACGCACCCCATCACCGGAAAACCGGATTTTCACACCGGTGTTGACTTTGCCGCGCCGTTAAATACCCCCATCGGCGCGGCGTGGCCCGGCGTGGTGATAGAAACGGGTGAATCTCAGATTTACGGCAAATTTGTCACGCTGGACCACGGCGGATATCAGACTCGCTACTGCCATTGCAATGCGGTTCCCGTCCGGGTCGGCATGCGCCTGAGGCAGGGCGAAACGCTGGCCCTTGTGGGCAACACCGGCGTCTCCACCGGGCCGCACCTGCACTTTGAGCTGATTATAAACGGCAAGGCGGCCAATCCGCTGGCGGAGTGCACCAGATGGCAGGCTTTATAAGGGCCTATGAAAAGCGTCCGCTTGTCACCTGTGACTTCTGGTTCTTCGCGGTGATAGCGGTCGCCGTATATTTTGGCGGCGACGCGCTTTGGCTGCTGCTGGCGGCGCTTGTGCACGAGGCCGGGCACTGGCTGGCACTGCTGGCCACCAATAACGGCGTTTTGCAGCTGAGACTGCGCGGCTGCTGCGCGCAGATTATTCCCCATTATCGCCGCTTACCCGGCCTGCGGCAAGAGCTGATGATTCTGGCGGCCGGGCCGATAGCGGGCATTGTATTTGCTCTGCTGCTCAAGCCGTTTATTCCGCGTTTTGCGGCGATCAGCCTGCTTTTGTCGGTCTTTAATCTGCTGCCGGTGCGCGGATTGGACGGCGGCAGCATGCTGCGGCTGATTTATGCCGCCCTGTTCGACACCGAAAAAAAGCTGGTGCCCGACGCTGTCGGCGGCATGGTAGGGGCGGGTACGCTGGGCGCGGGCATCTGGTCGCTGATCCAGCACCGGCCCAATTTTCCGCTGCTTTGCCTGGCGGTGTTCCTATTGTTAAAGCAGTTTGTATTTGTCGGAGACGCTGATTAGGGAATGACCCAAAACCCATTGCGGCTTTTATTAAGCCGCAATATTGTTTTGCGGTTACTGACAACCGAGGCATACCGGTTAAAAATCTCCCGCATATCCCAGTCGTCCAGATCTGATACCGGCACAATCTCCGGCGGGTTTTCCAAAAAAGCGCCGAGATGCTTTTCGTAGGTGATAATATCGTGCCAGCGGCCTAGCTTGCAGCAGGCATTGGTCAATATCCCTTTGGCCGAAAAGCCGAGGTACTCATGCAGGCGCTGGCTTGGCAAATTGGGTAAAATGACAATGCCGTAAGCCGTTTGATAGCCCTGAAGCCGCAAAATTGCGATCAGCGCGCTGTACAATGCCACGCCGACGCTGCTGCTTTTGCAGTTATCCGCGACATAAACCGAGAGCTCGGCCCCCCAGCGGTAGGACGAGCGGCTCCGGTAGCTGTGCCCGTAGGCGTAACCCACGATCTCACCGTCAATAACACAGACGATATAAGGGTGCCTGCGCAGCGCGTCGGCCATGCGGCTTTTAAATTCTTCGAGAGAAGGCACCGCCTCCTCCGAGGTGACGGCGGTATTTTCAATGTAAGGCGCGTAAATATCAAGCAGGTTTTGGGCGTCCTCCATGCAGGCCATGCGTAATATAACATTATTCATCAGAAGCTTACCTCGCGGTTAATCATCCAGCAGTTCTTTAAAGCTATGGACATAGCGGTGGCAGACGGTTTGAATATCGCACCGGCTCTGCTGCAGCGGTTCGTCGATGGCCCACACGGTAAAGCCGGCGTTTGCCGCCGTCTCAATCGCGAACAGCGTATCTTCAAAGACAATGCACTCGGTTGCGGGTACGCCCAGCCTGCGCGCCGCTTCATAATAGATGTCGGGCCGCTCTTTTCCAATGCCGCCGACATCCTCCGGCGTCAGCACGGTCTGCACCAGCGGCGTGATGCCGTGGTGTGCCAGAACGGTGTCGGCCAGCGCGTGGTTTGTCATGGTGGCGATGGCACAGGGAATATTGCTCCGGTTAAGCTGCTTGATATAATCGACGGCAAACGGCTTTGGCAGAACCTCGTGCAGATAGCTGAAACGGATCATGCCGTTCCACGCCGCGATCAGCCCGTCCCGCGTCATGTTCAAGCGCGGGAAGCGTTCGGCAAAATAGTCGGCCGCTTCGGGAAATTCCATACCGAGCAGGTCGTCGGCAATCTGCTGCGACCAGGCGACGCCATATTTTTTACAAAATGCGGGCGCAAGGCCGTACCACATGCCCAGCGAGTCGAGCAGGGTGCCATCCATGTCGAATATGGCGGCCTTCATCACCTGCCACCTCCCTTGCTGTGGGGCGGAAGCTGGGCTAGATCAAACGGCGTCTCCTGATAGACAAAGTAATTGAGCCAGTTTGAGAACAGCAGGCTCGAATGTGCGCGCCAGCAAAGGGGCGGCGACTTTGTCGGGTCGTCCCCGGGGAAGTAATGGCGGGGCAGCTTGATATCCAGCCCTTTGTCGACATCCCGGAAATATTCGCCGGCCAGCGTTTCGCGGTCGTATTCGCTGTGCCCCATGATGAAAAACTGGCGTCCGTCCCGCCCTGCGATGCAGTATACGCCCGCCTCGTCCGACCGGGCGAGAATCTCAAGGCCGTCCGCCTTTTCGACGTCGCTTTCAGCAATGGTGGTATGGCGCGAATGCGGTACCCAGAACATCTCGTCGAAGCCGCGCATCAGGCGATGATTCCGGTTGGAAACGGTATGCGCGAATACGCCGAACATTTTTTCGGGCAGCGCCAGTTTATCAATGCCATAGTGGTAATAAAGTCCGGCCTGCGCGCCCCAGCAGATGTGCAGGGTGGAGTAGACATTCGTTAAAGAC
>JAEWMM010000310.1 GCA_023457175.1 Bacillota bacterium
GTACGGCATGTGTCCATAACATTTTGCTCGGTGATGTTTTTGTTAATGACGTCGCGCAGGCGCTGGGTGCCCGCCTCCGGCGCAAAGGTCAGGCCGGATTTTCGCACACGCGTGACCTTTTCCATCAGCGATTTCGAAAAGTTGTCGACGCGCAGGCTCGGCAGCGAGAGGTTGACGTGCTTTTCCTCGGTCCAGTCCAGCAGCGAATCGAGCAGCGGCTCTAAGCCGCAGTAATCGCTCGTCGAAAGGGAGGAAAGCCCGATCTCGTCATACCCGGTGGATTCAATGAGATTTTTAGCGTCCCGCGCGACCGTTTCGGCCGATTTCTCGCGGATGGGCCGGTATAAAAAGCCGGCCTGACAGAAGCGGCAACCGCGGCTACAGCCGCGAAACAGCTCAACAACGGCGCGGTCGTGGACAATGTCGAGAAACGGCACGACAAAGCGTTCGGGATAATAGACGTTGTCAAGATCGGCGACAACGCGCTTGGAAATAACCGCCGGCGCGCCCTCGCGCGGGGTGACGGCGCAGATGGTACCGTCGTCGTTATAGGTCACATCGTAGAGCGACGGGACGTAGATGCCGGGTATCCGTGCTGCGCGGCGCAGAATTTCGGGCTTGGTCCAGCCCTCTTTTTTTGCCTGTATACAGAGGTCGAACAGCTCGTCCGAGACCTCCTCGCCCTCGCCGAGCGAGACGAGGTCGATGAAATCGGCGATTGGTTCAGGGTTAGAGGCACAAGGCCCGCCCACGACGACGAGCGGGAACGGATTGGTTCTATCCTTGGCGCGAATCGCAAGCCCCGCCAAATTCAAGAGATTCAAAACCTCGGTATAGCACATCTCGTATTGCAGCGTAAAGCCGACGAGGTCAAAATCCTTGACCGGATCAAGGCTCTCAAGCGCAAACAGCGGCACGCCCATTTCCTGCATGGCGGTCTGCATATCGGCATCGGGCGAAAATACCCGCTCGCACCAGACGTCGTCGCGGCGGTTGGCGTGGCCGTACAATATTTTCATGCCAAGGTGGCTCATGCCCACCTCGTATAAATCGGGAAAGCAAAACGCGTAGCGCAGCATGCCGGGCCTAAGCGTTTTGACCACCGCGCCCATCTCGCCCGCCGTGTAGCGCGCAGGCTTCTGCACCTGCGAAAGCAGCAGGTCAAGCTGATCTAAGGTCATGGGAAGCTCCTTTTAATTTTATTCGCCAATTGTCTTTAATGCCCCCATATTAGTGGGCGAACGCGGCCTCCTGCCGGCCATACGCAGCGTGACCGGCCGAATAAAAATGCGTTGAAGTGTTGGTTAAGTCAGCATCAGCGACTGCGCCAGTGCCTCGTCCGGGTCGACAATCGCGGTGGAAAAATGCTCATATATCACCATACCCGGCTTGCCTCCGGGCTGTTTTTTGACGTTTTTGATCGCGGTGTAATCGACCGGTACCTTGGCGGAATTGCGCGCCTTGGAATTAACCGCAGCGATAATGGCCGCCTCGGTCAGCGTACGGTTGGGTACCTCGCGCCCCTCGGTAATCAGAACGGTATGCGACCCCGCGATTTTCTGCGCGTGAAACCAGATATCGGTTTTATGGCTATCTTTGAGCGTCAGCCGCTCGTTTTGCAGGTTGTTGCGGCCTGAGAGAATCACAAAGCCGTCGGACGAGCGGTATTGCAGCGGCAGCAGCCGTTGCTCTTGCTTCTTCTTGCCGCCTGCGGCGGATTTGATATAGCCGCCCTCGCCCAGCTCGGCGCGGATGGCCGCCAGCTCGGCCTCAGAGCGCGCGCGGGTCATCAGGTCGTAGACGGTGTCCAAATAGGCAAGCTCCTGCTCGCCCTGCGCGATCAGCTCTTTGAGCATCTTCTCAGCCGTGTCGGCGCGGCGGTATTCCTTGTAATAGCGCTGTACATTTTGCACCGGCGTCAGGCGGATATCAAGCGGAATGGTCACTTCCCCGCCCGCCTCGTCAAAAAAATCCGGCACGGTAACGCGGTTCATGCCCTTTTCAAGCTGATACATATTCGCCGAAAGCAGGTCGCCAAACCGGCGCAGCTGGTCTCGGTTCTTACAATCAAGCAACTCCTGCTTCTGGGCCGAGAGCTTGCGCTCGATACGCTCTATTCTCGACGTGATCAGGCGCGAAAAGTCGCTCATCTTCTGCTTCATACGGTCTACGGCGTCTTTTTCGCCGTAGAAAGCGTCCAGCATGGCCGAAATCTCATCAAAGCGCTGTAGTTGCATGGCACTGCCATACTGCGTGATGGGCAGGAACGAAAAGTCCTTTGGCGCGCCGTCGGGCGTCAGCACGGTGGAGGGCTCACACCGGCCTTCTTTAAGCATGGTGCAAAGCCTCTCAAGCTCCAATGTCAGCGCAGCGTACTGCGTTTCTGAAAACTCGCTTTTATTCATCGAAACACCGCCGAGCGCGCGGTGCGTCAGCTCCCGCGCCAGCAGCGGCGAAGCGCCTGAAAGCGTCTCCTGCAAGAGCTTGGACATATCGATATCCCGCGGGGAGGCCTTGAGCGCGGCTATAACCGCCTGTGCGCCGTCGGTTAGCAGATCGACCCGCTCCTGCGGCGGCGGATTCTCATAGCGCAGCCCCGGCAGAATCTGCCGCAGCGACGAACGGTCGGCGCCGACGCGCTTCATCGAATCGAGGATACGGCCGTCCGGGCCGATTAAAATAACGTTGGAATAACGCCCCATCAGCTCGGCTGCCAACGTGACGATAACGGTGTCACCAAGGTCGTTAACCGTCTCAAAATCAAAAAACAGCACGCGCTCAAAGCCCGGCTGCCGAATGGAGACAAGCTTGGCATTGCCAACCCATTTGCGCAGCAGCATGCAGAACATTGGCGGCTGCTTGGGGTTCTCGACCGAAATGGCGGTAAAATGCGCCCGTGCCGACGCCGCGTGGGCCGAGATCAGCAGGCGGCGGTTTTCGTGCCGGGCGCGTATGGCCAAAATCAGCTCTTCCTTGACGGGCTGATACACTTTATCAACCCGGCTGCCGATCAACACCTGCGAAAGCTCGTCCTTTAAAAGCGAGAGCATCATGCCGTCGAGTGCCACAGGCTCACATCCCCTCTTCGATGACTGTAATCAGCTTATTGATCAGACAACGCAGGCGGGCGGCCTTTTCGGGGTTGGTCGGCTCCACGCCGCTTTCCTGCCGTTTTAAGGACGACACAGTGCGCCACAAATAGTCACGAGCCTCATCCGATACGTCGCAGGAGAGTTCTCCGGCATAGCAGTACAGGTCGTATTCACTGATTTTACACCGCCAGCCGGTATAGGTAACCCGCATGACGGTGTAAGCGTGGTCGCCCGATATAGAAGCCTTTTCGGCCGAGATGCAAAAGCCGTTGGTGCAAAGCCAGTGGCGCAGAAACGGCGCCTTGGTCATGGGCTGGAGCAGGAACTGCTTGTTGGCCAGACTTTTCCACTCGCAGCGTTCTAAAATCGACGCGATCATCTCGCCGCCCATACCGGCAATTACAATATCGTCCACCTCATCGGGCTCCAACGGAAAAAGCCCGTCGCCAAGGCGGCAGGCAATCTTATCGGTTAGCTCCTGTCGTTTAATTTCTTCGCGCGCTTTTTCGAGCGGCTTTTGGTTAATATCGCAGGCGATGCCGCTGTCTATTCTGCCGTCACGCATCAGCGCGCAAATCAAATAGCCGTGGTCGCAGCCGACGTCGGCCAGCCGTGCGCCGCTGCGCACCATCGAGGCGATACTGCGCAAACGGGGATCAAGTGTTTCAACTGCACTCAAAATTAATGATCCTCTCTTTTTACGGGAATTTCGACACTGTTTTCGTATGACTGTAGGATATTTGCCCCGCAAAAGCAAAGCACAGGATTATGCGTTGGGCAAAAGCCATGATGAAACCGAACGGGGCGGCAGCCCGCAATAAGGACGCCGCCAAACCCAAGGGGGCAGTTAATTATACCATGAGCGCAAGCGAATGGTATAATTGCGCATCAAAAGGCGGTTGCCGCATTAAGCGGCGAGCCGTTGCGCATTTTCCCCGGTATAATAGCCGTCTTGCGGCTATTATACCATGAGCGCAAGCGAATTGTATAATTTGCGGCATCAAAAGGTAGGAAGCCCCGTTGAGAGGCGAGCCGTTGCGCATCAACAGGGTATAATAATAATTGCTTTGCGGTTATTATACCACAAGCGACACCATTTTTCCAGCAAAAGCATCATAACAAGCTGATTTTCTGTTTTTATACCGCGCACGGGCGGGCGGTTCGCCTTTGCCTCATCCTTGCATAGCGCCTTTTGGCGGATGCCGGTATAGAGCCAAGCAACTTGGAAACAGCAACAGGATTGGCGCGGATACTCTGTAGCCGGTAACACGAAAGACGCAGGCGGGGCTGGCGCTTACCCAGGGACGACAACGCAGCCAAACGCAAAACAGAACGTCAAGGCACCTGTTTTTTAGCTGTCGGACTATAAAAAATACACCGCAGGACAATACGATCCTGCGGTGTACGCACAAACAGATTTAAAGGCTTACGCTTGTTCTTTCAATTTTGCAAAACACTCGCTGCAGTACACCGGGCGGTCTTCGCGCGGTCTGAAAGGAACCTTTGCTTCCTTGCCGCATGCCGCGCAGGTAGCAATGAACAGCTCTCTCTCCGGTCTTGAAGCATTCTTGCGGGTATCGCGGCATTTCTTGCACCTTTGAGGTTCATTTACGAAACCGTGTTCCGCATAGAACTCCTGCTCCCCAGCGGTAAACACAAAATCAGCGCCACACTCTTTGCATTTTAAGGTCTTGTCTTCGTACATTTCTTTTACCTCGCTTATGG
>JAEWMM010000311.1 GCA_023457175.1 Bacillota bacterium
GTAGTAGAATATCTGGTAGACAAAGCCGCAGATAAAGCCCAGCGACAGCTCTCTAAACAATGCAAAAAGCATATCCACGCTGTCGTAGGCAAGCTCCGGCCCCTGCAGCACCGGGGCAATCAGCATAGTGAGCAGCAGTACCAGCCCGGCTCTGACCTGAGACGGTATGTTTTTTCGTCCCAGCAGAGGGTTGAAAAATATAAAACCGGACATTCGGGCGAATACCAGCAAATAGACATTCAGGCCTTCAAGCTGTATGGTCACGGCGTCACCTCATAACAGAAGAATAAGGCTGAACAGCCAGTGAACAAAATCCAACATGGTGCTGATCATCCAATGTCCGGTAAAAAGCATCATAAAGGCGATGATAATCAGCTTTGGCACAAAGGTGAGCGTCTGCTCATGAATCTGAGTGGCCGCCTGAAAAATGGCGACCACCAGGCCGATGAGAATACTGGTGATCAAGAGCGGTGCAGCCAGCTTGAGCGAGACCAGCAGAGCCTGCGTAAAAATATCCATGATTTGGTTCTGCGTCAAGCGGTTCACCTGCCTTTAAATTTTAACAGGTTGTACTGTTATTTGGTTAAACAAGAAAAATCTATGCAGTAGCGAACGCAAGCATATCTGTTCGCGTTGAGGAAAGCGTTATGTAAAAACGTCACCGAAACCCCTGTACGAGCGTTCCAAGCAACAGGCTCCAGCCGTCTACCAGAACGAAAAGTAAAATTTTAAAGGGCAGCGAAATGGTGGCGGGCGGCAGCATGACCATGCCCATCGACATCAGCACGCTTGAGACGACAATATCAATAATTAAAAAGGGCAGATAAAGCAGAAATCCAATCAAAAAGGCGCGCTCAAGCTCGCTGGTGATAAATGCGGGGACGACGACAAACAGGCTCAGACGCGTCAGGCTTTCAGCGCTTTCTCCCGACTGTACCGTAGGCAGCGCACTGCCGGAGATGCTTAAGTAAAGGTTGAGCGCTTTGGGCGTTGTCTGCTCAAGCATAAACCGCTTTAAGGGCAACTGCGCCGCCTGTGTGGCTTCGGTAATGGTGTAGCTGCCAGCCTTATAAGGGTCGTAGGCGGTGGTTTTGATCTCTTCGAAGGTGGGCGTCATGATAAACAGCGTCAAAAACAGCGCAAGCCCTACCAGCACCTGATTGGGGGGCGATTGCTGTGTGCCCAACGCATTGCGCATAAAAGACAGCACGATGATAATGCGGGTAAAGCTGGTCATCATGAGCAGAATGCTGGGGATAAGCGAAATAAGGACAAACAGGAACATCAAGTCCAAGACGCCCATGGCGCTGCTGCCGGTATCGTCGGCAATAAAGTCGATTGAAACGCCGGGCGCCGCCAGCGCGGTGGTGTTTAGCAGAAACAGCGTCAGCAAAAGCACCACAAGCAGCGAAACACCAAAAAGCAGCAGTTGTTTTTTAAGCGCCGCCAGACATTGGGTGCGATCGGTCATAAACCATCTCCCCCTTTGGCGGACGGACCATTTTTCTTAAGCTTCATTTGCTTTATAATCGCAGAAAAGCGTTGCTCTGACTCGGGCTCGGCCTCGAACAATGCCCGCTGCTGTGCGTCAAATTCGCAGACGGTTGTGACAGCGCCGGCGCTCATGGCGATGAGCAGGGTTTTGTCACCGGCCGAGACAAGCAGCAGATATTTTTCGCGGTCGATCACCACCCGGTCAAGGATTCTGATGTGTTTAAAACTGCTCTGGATGGGGCTATGCCCGCCGATCCAACGCAGCAGAAACCACGCCAGAAACAAAACAAACGCCAAGGTGAGAAAAACAGAAAAAAATACCGAAAAGGCCTCTAATCTTTCCACGCTTTTTACCCTGCCCTGTCTTTTAAAATAAGTTAGCCCAGAATTTTCTTAACCGTCTGAAGAATGCGGTCGGGCTTAAACGGCTTGACAATAAAGTCCAACGCACCAAAACGGATAGCGTCGACGACCATCGCCTCCTGACCCATTGCGCTGCACATGACAACCATGGCGTTAGGGTCATGGGCCTTAATCGCCTGAAGCGACTGTATGCCGTCCATATTCGGCATGGTGATGTCCATAATGACAAGATCGGGTTTTTCGGTCTTAAAGGTCTCAAAAGCAATCTGCCCGTCTGCAGCCTCGATAATGTTGGTGTAGCCGTTGCCGGTGAGGCTGTTCTTGATCATCATTCTCATAAAAGCGGCGTCGTCAACGATCATAATTTTCTTGTCCATAAAATCCAATTCCTTTCGGGATGTATTGATATATTTTAAAAATTTTTATAAATCTTTTTCCAGAGAGGAGAGCAGCGCCCTTGTGCCAAGAATTTCGGTGATGCGGACGCCAAAGTTATCGTCAATAACCACCACGTCGCCGTGGGCGATCAGCTGGCCGTTTACCACAATATCCACCGGGGCTCCGGCCTGCTTTTCAAGCTCGATGACAGTGCCCTGCGCAAAGGCCATAATATCCTTTATCTTTCTGCGTGTCTGCCCAATTTCAATCGTGACGTCAAGCGGCACATTCATCAAAAGGTCGGCGTTGCCGCCCAGAACAGGCTCGCCGGTGGGGCTGCTTTTGCCAAACTGCGGCAGTTGAATATTCTGTACCTTGGCAGGCGGCGGCGCCTTATCCTTTTGTATATGATGCGCTGGCGCCGGAGGCTCAGGCTGCTGCGGATAGGGCGGATAAGGGGGATAATAGGGCGGCGGATAGCCCGGGTAAGCGCCCGGCGCCCCTGCGGGCGGATAAGGCGGATAGGGCGGATAATAGGGCGGGTAGCCCGGAACACCTGCCGCCGACGGGGCTTGCTGCGGTTGCGGCGGCATATTCGGCGCCGGTATTTGCGCCGATGCCTGCGGTGGCACTGGTGGCGGCGCTTGTGCTACTGTTGTTGCCGGCATAACGACCGGCTGCTGCACGGCCGGCGGCGGGGCATCAGGGACAGCCATCGGCGGCACGGCCTGAGGCGGCGGAGCAACGGACACGGGCGGTGGAGCTTCCTCGATCATCGATTCGCCAAGGAAACCACCCACCATCGACTTTGCGAGATTGCAGGGCAAAGCACTGACAAACTCCGAGTTCATGACGCCCTGAATATCCATGTTGAAATGAACCGAAACGATCTGCTGGTTTACATCCATGCCGATGGCGTTTGCAAAGGTAAAATCCGGCGTAATAATCCGTGCTTCCGGCGTTGAGATATTGACCGCCTTACCTAAAAATTCGGCCAGAGCAGTGGCTGAGGCGCCCATCATCTGGTTCATAACCTCGCAGGCGGCGCTCATGCTCAGCTCGTCGAGTACAAAGTCGTCGCCGGGGGGCTCATCAATACCCATGAGTTGGTTTAAAATCAGCTGCATGTCCCGTTGGCGAAAAATTAATACATTAGACCCGCTCAAACCTTGGGTATATGTAATTTTAACACTTAAAGCCGGCTCAAGCGCGGAGTACTCCACCAACCCTAACGATTCCACACTGACGCGCGGTGTCGTGATTGTGACCTGTTTGTCCAGCATAGTGGAAACAGCCGTTGCCGCAGAGCCCATACTGATATTCAATACTTCTCCGATAGCGTCTATTTCCATCGGAGAAAGTCCTACGCAGGTATCTTTCGCTGCATTATCCAAAATGAATCTAACTCCTCTCAATTCTCAAAGCATCGGGCGGGTACGATTTAGTAATCTTTATTGCTTTGTTCGCTTTTACGATACCCATTTTGCCACAAAACCACGGCTGACTGTCAACTAAAATTTTAACGTCGCCGCCTGCAGGGTTTTCGAGCTTTATAATATCGTCTACCCGAAGATGTAAAATGTCCTGAAGATCCATTTGCACCTCGTCGAGTACAGCGTTAATTTTAAGGTCGGAAGCATATATCGCCCTTTGAATCACTTTTTTAGCCATTTCTTTTTTGGCGTCATCCGAAAGATTTTTGGAAATGCGCGAGTATTTTGAAACGAAGCTGCCCATCAGCTCTTCTAAGCCGATTGCCGGAATGCAAATATTCAGTGTGCCGATCACATCCTGCATCTTTACTTCGAAGGACACGATCACGACGATATCTTCCGGCGCATAAATCTGTATCAGCCGCGGATTGGTTTCGACGGTATCCAGCTCAATATGGACGTCGATATAATCGCGCCAGGCATCCTGCATATAAACCGAGAATTTCTGAAAAATGTTGCGCATAATGCCCAGCTCAATATCGGTATAGTCTCGGTTTAAAATCATGCTGCTGCCGCTGCCGCCCAAAAGGCGGTCTATCATAAAAAACGCCAGATTGGAAGAGGTGTCCATCATCATGGTGAATTCGTTGATATTTTTATCGCCAGGCTTAAGCTCCATCAGACCGATCAGGGCCGAGTCGGGCAGCGCGTTGTTAAACTCGTAATAGCGCTGTTCCTCTACCTGCAACAGGTTGACCTCGCTGTTTATGCGCATCGAACCTGAAAAGTAGGAGGACAGCAGCCGTGAGAGATTCTCGTGAATGCTGTCTACGTTTCGCAATTGCTCCTTCGTAAACTTTTTTGGCGAATAGAAATCATACTCCTTAATCCGCTTTTCAGGGGCTTCGGGCTTGACATCTATATTACCACTGCTCATCCCTTTGAGCAACGCATCAATTTGTGATTGTGAGAGAATTTCGGGCATTTGGTCTCACCGCCTGTCTAAAAAATAAACGCTGGCAAATGGGTAGATTTATGTATCATTCCGGCTAAAGCCGGCTTCTATTTCCCCCTCCGGTATGGAGATGGAAGGGATGCTGCCGTCGGAATGTGATTTGTCCGAGTTTATAATGTCGGAGCCGCTGCCGCTGTCTTCAAAAAGCTCAGCCCTGACCAAATGCGAAAGCATGGCATAAAGGTCGTCGGGGTTGTTTTTATCAAACGAGTTTCCGAGCACCATAATTTCAACACGTCTGTTTTTGGCGCGGCCTTCAGATGTGTCGTTACTGTCGATAGGGTAATTTTTGCCATAACCGTTGCACATCAGCTTTTTAGGGTCAAGACCCTTTCCTTCAAAGTAGATAACCACCTGGCTGGCACGTTCTCCCGAGAGGGTCCAGTCGCTGATATGATAGTCTTCGGCGCCGGGGATGGCGGCGGTATGGCCGTTGACACGCGTAACGAAGATCTGATCTTCAAGGTTCTTAAGGCAGTCGCCCAAAAAATTGAGGATGGGGTAGCTGCCTTCGCGCAAAGTATAGCTGTCGCCATCAAAAAAAATGTTGTTGTCAAAGCGGATGTAAACATTGTTTGCAGAGTCTTTGGAAATAGAGACCGAGGCGGTCATCTGGTTTTCTTCAACATATTGTTTAAGATATTCGTAAAGCTGGTTGAGATCGGAGGGCAGCTCATTATCGGTCGTTTTGCTGCCGATAGTCGGCGCAAGGCCGTTTGCGGGCGCAATATCGTCCCCCTCGCCCTGCTGCACCAGAATAATCTGGGCCGTGGCGGCATCTGGATTTTTCGCGAAGGCGCGAACTAAAATCTCCCACTTTTCTTCGTTGACAGTCGACATACTGAACAGCATAACAAAAAAGGTTAAAAGCAGGGTTACCATGTCGCCATAGGTGTCCATCCAGTTATAACCGCCGCCGCTGCTGCCGGTGTTTTTTCTACGTCTGGCCACAAAACCCCCTCCTTTCTAAAGACGCTGCCGGACGCTAAGAATCTATTCGTCCGTTTCATCGGTGCCGCGCTGACCCTTTATTCCCTTCTTGCTTTTCTTCTTTTCCTGCAGAACCAGCATTTGAAGCTTCTCTTCAATAAAACGGGGATTTTCGCCTGCCTGTATGGCTTCAACGCCTTCGCATATCAGAATTTTACATAAAAACTCCTCGTCGTGGCGGACGCGCAGCTTATTGGCGATCGGATTAAAAAAGATGTTGCCCATCTTA
>JAEWMM010000312.1 GCA_023457175.1 Bacillota bacterium
GGCCGCCGCCCGTGGGCGGTGGTGCAGCTTCGGGCCGAAAACCGCGCGGGCACGCTTTACAACCTCGTCGGCTTTCAGACCAATTTAAAATTCGGCGAGCAAAAGCGGGTGTTCTCGCTGATTCCGGGACTTGAAAACGCCGTGTTTGCGCGCTATGGCGTCATGCATCGCAATACCTTTATCGATTCGCCCCGTCTGCTGGACGCGCAGCTTAGGCTTAAAGCCGAACCACGCATCCGCTTTGCCGGCCAGATCACCGGCGTTGAAGGGTACATTGAATCGGCGGCCAGCGGCATCTGGGCGGGCATCTCGCTGGCGCGGGCGCTTGCCAATCAAGCGCCGCTCACGCTGCCCCGAGTGACAATGCTCGGCGCGCTGCTTGCGTATATCACCGACGGCAGCGTGAAAAATTTCCAGCCAATGGGCAGCAACATGGGCATTCTGCCGCCGCCCGATGAAAAAATACGGGACAAGCAGGCGCGTTACCTCGCTTTAGCCCGGCGCGCGATGCAGGCGCTTGAAGCGATGACATTCTGATAGAACAAAATGGGAGGGCTTTGCATGAACATTGTTATCGATGGTTTTGGCGGCGACCATGTGCCGCTTGAGCCGCTGCGCGGCGCTGCCGCTGCCGTGGCCGAGCTGGGCGTGTCGGTCACTGTGACCGGCGACGAAGAAAAGCTGCGCGCCTGCGCTGTGGAAAACAACATTTCGCTTAAAGATATCACCTTCGTCCACGCGCCCACCGTTATTCCGGTGGACGAGGAGCCGACGAAGATTTTAAAAGATTACGCCGACTGCTCAATGGCCGTCGCACTAAAGCTGGTGGCTGACGGCAAGGCCGACGCCGTTATTTCGGCGGGCTCGACCGGCGCGCTGCTCGCGGGCGCGACCTTTATTGTCAAGCGGGCCAAAGGGGTCAAACGCCCCGCCATCGGTACGCTGGTTCCAATGTCGGGCGGGCGTTTCTATCTGCTCGTCGACGCGGGCGCCAACCACGACTGCCGCGCCGAGATGCTCTGCCAGTTTGCGGTTATGGGTACCGCCTATTACGAGAAGATTATGGGCGTTTCTTCCCCGCGTGTCGGCATCGTCAATATCGGTACCGAAGAGCACAAGGGCACCGAGCTGCAGCGGCAAACCTATGCGCTGCTCAAAACAGCCCAAGCGCTCAACTTTGTGGGCAATGTCGAGGCGCGTGAGCTGCCCAACGGCGGCTGCGACGTCGCGGTATGCGACGGCTTTACCGGCAACGTTATTTTAAAGCTCTCCGAGGGCTTTGCGGCTTTTTTTAGCGGCGTGCTCAAAGGCGTTTTTATGGAGAATATCGGAACAAAGCTTGGCGCGCTGCTCGTTTCAAAACAGTTAAGCGCGTTTAAACGCGCGATGGACTACAAAGAATATGGCGGTGCGCCGATTTTGGGCGCATCAAGACCGGTTCTCAAGGCGCATGGCAGCTCGGACGCTAAAGCGTTCAAAAACGCGATTCGTCAGGCCAAATTCTGTGTTGAGCGCGACGTCTGTCAGGAGATTGAGCAGGGCGTCGCCCGGCTAAAAAGCGAGGAGAAGGGATAGACCATGCAGCAGCTCCAGAAGGTGATCGGTTTCCAGTTTAAGGATTTGAATTATCTGAAAATCGCGCTGACCCATTCCTCTTACGCCAACGAGAGCCGTCAGACGGCGGCCAACAACGAGCGGCAGGAGTTTTTGGGCGACGCGGTGCTGTCGCTGATTGTCGCCGACTATATCTTCCGCCACCGCAAGGTGCCGGAGGGCGAACTAACCAAAATACGCGCGTCGCTGGTCTGCGAGGCGGCGCTGGCTCAGTTTGCGCAGCAGATTGAGCTGGGCAGGTATTTGCTGCTCGGGCGCGGCGAGGAGCACAACGGCGGGCGCACCCGCCCCTCGATTCTGGCCGATGCTTTTGAGGCGCTGATTGCCGCCATCTACCTCGACGGCGGCATGCCCGCTGCGCGCGACTTTGTGCTGCCGTTCATCGGCGACACGGTCGAGCACGCGGCCGGCACCGATCTGCACGACTACAAGACCCAGCTTCAGGAGATCATCCAGAAAAACCCCGAAGAGCGGGTCTCCTACATCCTTGTGGACGAGCGCGGGCCGGACCATGACAAGTGGTTCTCGGTGCAGGTGCATTTAAACTCCAACGTCATCGGCTGCGGCGAGGGCAAAAGCAAAAAAATCGCCGAGCAGCAGGCGGCGCGAGAGGCGCTGCTGCTCATGGGCATTAAGCTGTGAGTGCGCAATTAAAGAATCGACACGGCAACCTTGCCGTTTTTGTGCCGCACATCGGCTGCCCGCACCGGTGCAGCTTTTGTGACCAGTGCGTCATCTCAGGGGAAGAAAAAGCCCCGACCCCGCAGGATGTGGCGGCGCTCTGTCAGTCGGCGCTCGAAAAGGCGTGCGGCAGAGAGCTTGAGCTGGCATTTTTCGGCGGCAGCTTTACGGCGATTGATCGCGACTATATGTGCGCATTGTTAGACGCGGCCGGCGCGTTTGTGGGTAAGGGCCTTTGCGGCATCCGGCTTTCGACCCGTCCCGACGCGGTGGGGGAAGAGATGCTTTCTCTGCTCAAAGCCTATCCGGTTACCGCGATTGAGCTTGGTGCGCAGTCGATGAACGACGCCGTGCTGCGAAAAAATTTGCGGGGCCACACGGCGCAGGACGTCGTCGACGCCTCGGAACGTATCCGTCGCTTCGGCTTTGAATTAGGACTGCAAATGATGTTCGGCCTCTATGGTGAAACCGAACAGGACGCTTACGACACCGCCGACGCGCTCATTGCCTGCCACCCCGACACGGTGCGCGTTTACCCCGCGCTTGTGCTGCAAGGCACCGCACTGGCTGACCGGCTGGCGGCGGGGGAATACCGCGCATTGACGCTACAAGAGGGCATACGGCGCACCGCGCGCGTGATGGAGCTGTTTGAAGCGGCAGACATCCGCATCATCCGCGTAGGGCTGCACCCCTCAAAGGAGCTCGAACAAAAGCTGGTCGCGGGGCCGTATCACCCGGCATTCCGCGAGCTGTGCGAGGGTGAGTTGATGCTCTCCCGGCTGCTGCCGCTGCTCGACGGCATGCCGCAGGGGGCTATTACCGTTGGCGTGCGCCCGCAGGATATCTCGCGCATGACCGGCCAGCACAGGCAGAATCTTCAAGCACTGGCAACGCGCGGCTACACGGCACAGGTTGTGCCGCTTGATACAGCGCGCAGGCTGCACCCGGCGCTTTTGCCGGATTTTTAAGCATCTCAGGCTATAAACTTGCAGGAAGGAAGATGCCGCTTTGCGACTAAAATCACTTGATATTCAGGGATTTAAGTCCTTTGCCGACCGCACAACGCTGGAATTTAACGACGGCATCACCGCCGTTATCGGCCCGAACGGCTCGGGCAAGAGCAATATTGCCGACGCGGTGCGCTGGGTGCTCGGCGAGCAGTCGACCCGCACGCTGCGCGGCGGCAAGATGGAGGATGTGATCTTTGGCGGCACACAGGCGCGCAAGGCGCAGGGCGTCGCCTCGGTCACCTTAAATATCGATAACGCCGACCGCTCAATGGCAGGTATGGACTGCGACGAGGTCGTTATTACCCGCAGGCTCTACCGCTCGGGCGACAGCGAATACCGCATCAATGGCGCGCAGGTGCGCTTAAAGGATATCAACGAGCTGTTTATGGATACCGGCCTCGGACGCGATGGCTATTCCATCATTGGTCAGGGCCGCGTCGCCGAAATTGTGTCGGCGCGCTCTAAAGAGCGGCGCGAGATTTTTGAAGAGGCGGCGGGTATCTCAAAATACCGTTACCGCAAAACCGAGGCTGAACGCCGCTTGGCACTCGCAGAGGATAATCTGCTGCGCCTGCGCGACATTTTGTCCGAACTCGACGGGCGGCTGACACCCTTAAAGCAGCAGTCCGAAAAGGCGCAGAAATTTCTTGAGCTGGCGGGCGAGAAAAGACAGCTTGAGGTTTCGGTGTGGATGCACACGCTCTCGCAACTCGGCATCCGGACGGCGGCCATTGAGGACAAGCTGTTGCTGGCGCAGGCCGATTTTGACGCGGCAGACAGCGCCGTGACCGAATGTGAACAGGAGTTTGCCGAGGAGATGGAGCGGGGCCGCGCGCTGATGGTCGCAATCGAAGCCCAGCGCGCCGAAATGAACCATTACAGCGAATTGGCCGCGTCGTTCGAGTCGCAAAAAGCGGTATTACAAAACGATATTGGCCACCACGAACGGTCGATTAGTGAGATAGAGGCGCAGATTGAACAGGCCGGACGCTCTCAAAGCGAGGTCGAGGCTGAGATTGAAGCGGCGCGGCAGGCGCTTTTGCAGCGGCGGCAGACGCTTGAAGATTTGGCGACCCAAAAGGAAGCGCTGGCCCAACAGCTCAATGTGTTGGCCGAGGAGCAGCAGCGCTGTGCCGCCGAGCTCAAAACCTTGAGAACCCGGCGCGCGGGCGCGGTTGAACCGAATGAAAGCCCCCGGCTCGATTCCCCCGCCGCAGCGCCCCAGTTAGG
>JAEWMM010000313.1 GCA_023457175.1 Bacillota bacterium
ATCCTCCGACGTTAAAAAGCGCTTTGAAACAATAATGTCGTACACCTTTCCATGGGTGAACGACTCAACACGGCTGGTATACACCTCACCCGCAATATTTTTGGTGGGGTTCTTTTTAGCAAAAACCACGGGCACGTTAAAATATTGTGCGACAATACAGGCAATTCCGATGCCGGAGGCCTCAATGGTCAGAATCTTATTGATATCGCAGTCGCCAAACCGGCGCTTAAACTCCTTGCCGATCTCGGCAAACAGCCCGATATCCATCTGATGGTTTAAAAAGCTGTCCACCTTCAGGACATTGCCGGACATAACCCGCCCGTCTTTAAGAATACGATCCTTTAGCAGCTGCATGGCATCGTTACCTCAACTCTCTTAACGGTTATAAAAACAAAATTACGAGAAAATTCTATCAAAAAAGCGAGGGATTGTCACCTGTTTACCAAGGAAAAGTTAATGTTTTGTAAAAAATAGTGCCTTTGATGGAAAAGAGATAAAATTCTAAGAAGTCTTTGGGGATTGCGACGAAGCGCAATTCCGATAATTTTCCATAAAAATCATCTTGAGGAAATATATTCTGAAATGCAGGCGCGATCTGCCGCGAGAGTTCCCTGCGTGAGCTGCGCGTTGCCGCCGCCCTTGCCGCCAAGCGCCTGATGCAGCGCTGTTGAAAGCGCGCGCGCATCGCCGTTGACGACGCCCAGCGCATAGCGATAGCCGCTTTCGTCGTCGCCGCACAGCAGCAGACAGGGGCCGGGGCGGTGCTCGGTCAGTTGCAGGCAATACCGGCGCAGCTCATGGGGGGTCAAATTCTCTTCAAACAGGCCGAGAAAACCGTCGCCCCGATCGATCGATTCAAGGCGTACGGCAAACAGCTTGTCCCGGGCCGCCGTCAGCTCGGTACGCAGCATATCGTTTTCGTTGAGAATCCGCTGTACCGCGTCGGCAATCTCGGCGGGCTTGGCCGAAAGCAGATGTGAGATATCGGCCACCGAAGCATCCTTTTGACAGTAGTCGGCCAATGCCCGCTCACCGCATAGCAAGCCCACCCGGGTGCCGCCTTTATAGCGCTGGGGAGAAAGCAGCTTAATCAGCCCGATCTCGCCGGTTTTGGCTACGTGGGTGCCGCAGCAGGCGCAGCAGTCGGCACCCGGCACGGTGATAATACGCACCGCGCCGGACAGGGCCTTTTTGCTGCGGTAGTCAAGCGCTGCCAACGCCTGTGCGTCGGGGTAGTCCTCCCGCACCGGAATGTCGGCAAATACCATGCGGTTGGCCTCCAGTTCGGCGGCGGCCAGCTGTTCGGCTGAAAGCGCGCCGTTAAAATCAACGGTGACCATTGCGCTGCCCATATGAAAGCCGACGTTATCCAGCTTAAACAGCCTGTGAATAATACCGGAGACGATATGCTCTCCGGTGTGGTGCTGCATCAGCGAAAAGCGGCGCGGCCAGTCTATTTTGCCGACCAAGGCTTCACCCACTGTCAGCGCGGCGTCGGTGGTGTGTATAATGGCTTCACCCTTTTCATGCACATCCAGCACCTTGACGTCCCCCAGTGTACCGATGTCGGCGGGTTGTCCGCCCCCCTCGGGATAAAAGCAGGTGGTATCGAGCTCGACGGCAAAATGTTCCCCCTGCGGCACGCAAGAGCGCACCGTTGCCGAAAATTCAGTCTGATACGGGTTTTCTTTAAACAGCTTTTTCACAGGCATGGTATCACTCCGGTTCTTAAAAATAAATCAGATTTTTTATTTATTAAAAATACCGCAAGATATTTTCAATTCGCACATCGCAAATAGGCGGCCGCATTTAAATTTATTAAAAATGCAATAAAATAGAAGGCTGTCCCGTCCCTGGCGGCAATATCACGCCGCCAAAGGCAAAACAGACTGTTAGGCTTCTGTATTTTTGATCGGTATAAATAACAGTATAGCACAATGCGCGGGTCGCTTCCAGCCTTTGCGCAAAACGGTGTTTGTGCTACAATAAAATAAAAACCGAACCACGACAAAAGCATACGCGTTTCGCGTAAATCTTCAGTCAATATTCGGTATAAAACAGATGAGGGGGCAGGCGGCATGGAACAGACCGTCCGCGCCGGACGTTACCGGCATTTTAAAGGAAAGGAATACCGTGTTCTTTACACAGCACGGCACAGCGAAACGCTTGAGCCCTATGTGGTGTATCAGGCACTGTACGGCGAAGGCGGAATCTGGGTGCGCCCGGCCGCTATGTGGCAGGAGACGGTGGTGCAAGACGGCCGGCCGCAGCCGCGCTTTGCGTATCTTGGGGAGGAATAACGGCATGGAGGGCATTAAAAAACTTCAAGGGCTTATTGATCAAAGCAGCCGGATCGTCTTTTTCGGCGGTGCGGGGGTATCCACCGAGAGCGGGATACCCGATTTTCGCAGCGTGGACGGACTTTATAACCAGCAGTTCGATTACCCGCCCGAGACCATTTTAAGCCACAGCTTTTTTATGCGGCACACCGGGGATTTTTACCGGTTCTATCAGAGCAAGATGATGTACAGTGGCATTTTGACAAACGCGGCGCATTATAAACTCGCGGAGCTGGAAGCGGCGGGCAAACTCTTGGCTGTTATCACCCAGAACATCGACGGGCTACATCAACAGGCCGGCAGCCAAAACGTGCTGGAGCTGCATGGCTCGATGCTGCGCAATTACTGCATGACCTGAGGTGAGGCATATGTCATAGAAGCCATGCGCGGTCCCGGCATACCCCGCTGCGGTTGCGGCGGCGTCATAAAGCCGGACGTTGTGCTGTATGAAGAAGCGCTGCATACCGATACCGTTGAACGGGCGGTGTCCGCGCTGCGGACGGCTGATCTGGTCATCGTCGGCGGAACCAGTCTGGCGGTATACCCGGCCGCGGGACTGCTCGATTACACCCGGGGCAAAATTGTGTTGATCAACCGCGACGCCACCCGGCTCGATGCCGCTGCCGAGCTCGTGATAAGCGAACGTATCGGCGAGGTACTGGCTCAAATACAGGTGGGTTCGTCGGCCAGATAGGGTAAGATGACGCTGTAGCGCTCAATAAGCGTCTCAAGCCGCATGGCGGCGTTGGCCGGACTCGTCGAGGGCAGCACGATGGCCGGTCTGCCGGTGACAGGCTCGCACAGGCGGCGGTAGAATCTTCCGGCGGTTTGTCCCGTGGTGAATATCGCTCTGATGTCGGCGGTATGGAGTATTTCGCTAAGGTCGTTGGGCTCGGCGTTCTGGATGCTGGCGTCGCTGGCGCCTTCAATGGTGCAGCTTTTTAAAACGTCGGTCAGGGCGATGCCGTGTGTCAGGCACAGGTTACGCCGATTGTCGTTGTCCTCGTATGGAGGACAATCGAACAACGCGCACAGCACCTTCCAAAAGCGGTTTTGCGGGTGTGCGTAGTAAAAGGCGCGTTGCCTTGACATGGGGGAGGGCATTGTCCCAAGAAGTAAAACGCGCGAATTTTTATCGTAGAGGGGTGGTATAGGGTGCACAATAGTCTCTCTCATCAGAGCTTACCTCCGCAGTAAGGCCGTCTTTTGGCAGTTTATCTAACACGATCATAACATATTTGGCGGTTGTTTTCATCCTTAAGAGGCACGGCGTTCGCCAATAACCCAGACGGGGGAGCCGTATTTTTCAAATAAATAGCATGTTGTTAAATATGAATTAATATAAGCAGAAAAATTCAAAAAATGCTTATAATGCAATGGATGGTTTTGCAATGTGAATAATTTCTTATTCAGAGCATCAAAAAATAGACCGATATCAGCCGGGCCGGCGTCAATGTACACCTGACGGATTCGGCTTTATCAACCATAAAATTGTTGTGTGGCTTACAATGAAATTTAAGTCTATAAATAGACGGTCGGTTATTCTTGTTGCACAAAACAGTGCCCGATATTGGCAAAACTGCTTGGCAACCCAACTTTTTTAGTATAGATAAAAATAGGTAAAATTTGTTATGATTGTTTTGCATCTAAAAATAAAGGAGCGTGTAGCGAAATGATCATCTACTATGAGATTGTATGTACAGAAAGACATATTGAAGATTATGGCCCCTGTAGCGTATTTGGCCTGAGAGCATTTGAAGAGGGAAAAATGTGCAGTGAGTCGGTTTGCTGCATTGAAGATATCTCTTCAAACAGGCAGTTTGTCGAAGCGCTCTGTGACCTGCTCCGGCGCCGCGATGTTCACCCTGTCCATATTAAAGACGTCGTGTTGGATGCCATCAGTTAGTCGTCGCCGGCGAGAATCAGCCGGACAAGCTCAACACGGTTATTAATCTGCAACTTACTGTAAATGTTTGAAAGATTTTTCTTGACGGTTCCCTCGGTGATGCCGCAATCGGCCGAGATGCCCTTGATGGAATTTCCATTTACGATATGACAGGCGATTTCAAATTCGCGCTTGGTCAATCGGTCCGCAAGGCTTTGTATAGATAGCTGCGGACCGGTAGCGGGCATGACAAACAAAAACATCTGGTTCAAGTTCGTCGTTGGAATGGCGGCGATCAGGCAGTCAAGGTTGCCCATACGGTGTGAAACGGTAAGAATACTCTGCTTCGAGCAGCAGATCGGGATAATTTGGGCTTTCAGAAACTCAAAGTCCTCATGCGAATAGACCAGACGGTTAAAGCAGGGATTTGCATTTGTCAGCCTTTTAAACTTTCCGTTTTCCGTTTCCAGAACCGCCACGCCGACATTGCCTGCTTCGCAGATCGGCTTCGGGTTGATGTTGACCGATTTCATCATCTGATAGTAGTCCTGCGCTTCCAACAGATGCAGCCCAATCAGCATATGCTGCTCATAATGGTTTAAAGGAACCAGCATGATCAGCAGGTGATGGGGCTTTTTATTGCGCACAAAGACATCCATAAAATAGCTGATTTTATTAAGCGCCATAGACCGCTTGATAAGCTTATCGGTACACACGGTGTGCATACAGGAGAACAGATTGCCTATGGGCTCTCCGGCGTTTACGCCCATCAGCTTTGAGAGGGCGGGGCTGATGCTGGATATCCGATAGCCGTCTTGGGCGCAGTTTACTAAAATGGAATCATAAAAGCAGCCGCAGAATTTATTTAACGGCATGTTGACCAGATTGTTCGCGCTATAGGCGCGGGTGGCCTCGTCTACGTCCCAAATGGGCAGCAGGGTGATTGTCAGCAGGGATCTGTTGTAAGAGAGCGCATAGCTCCAGAAACAACCCTGAATTTCACGTAAATCCCGGATGCACTCATTACCCTCTCTGATATAAGAAAAGGCCTGATATAGCCAGGCGGCAGTTTGCTCCGGCACTATTTTTTCAAGCGGCAGTCCCATTGCGTCCGGATTGATATCCATAACACGGCAAAAGGCTTTCGTGGCACTGCTTAGCCGCAGGCTGGACTCCTGCTCATTTGCAGTGAATATACATTCATATACAGGAGGGGTGTTTTTCAAAGCGGTCTTCCTTTCGTGAAAAGTATTCTTCTTATACAAATATCCCACTAATAATTATAACATTTTGCAAGAATAGATTAAATTGCGTTGTTCCACAAAATTTGTAGAAAAAGTTGTTTTATCCGTTCATGTTTAAGGCCTATTTTGTAGAAAAACAATGAAAAATGTTGAATGCTGTTACATTTGGCTAAGAAAAACGAAAAAGGCGGCAAAGAATACGCTTTGCCGCCTTTTTTCAGTTTAAGCCCCGACTCAGGCGTTAAATTGATTTGCCGCTTCTTCACAGGTTCTCATGGCGAGAATCGTTTGCGAAATCAGCTCGTCAAGCGCCCAGCCAAGCCGTTCGGCGCCCTTTTCAATAACCTCGCGGGAGCATCCCGCTGCAAACGCCGGCGTTTTAAACTTCTTTTTGACCGATTTTAATTCCATATCCTGTACGCTTTTAGAGGGGCGCATCAGCGCGACGGCACCGATCAGACCGGTGAGCTCATCGGTGGCGTAGAGCACCTTTTCCATATCGCTTAGCGGCTCAATATCCACAGCGTGCGGCCAACCATGGCTCGCGGTGGCGCGAATAATAACCGCGTCGACGCCGGCCTCCGCCATCAGCTGCTGCTGCTTGACGCAATGCGCCTGTGGAAACTGCTCAAAATCGAGGTCGTGCAGCAGTCCCACCATCGCCCACAGCTCGGCCTCATCGGTGTGCCCAAGCTGATTGGCAAAATAACGCATGACGCCCTCCAGAGTGACGGCATGCTTTAAGTGAAAAGGCTCCTTGTTATATTGTGTCAAGAGATTCCAGGCTTGTTCGCGTGTCATAGAAATCAGACTCCTTTTATTTGACAATAGATTTATTTTAGACCGGCCAAAGCGTAAAGTCAAACCGTTTTATTGACAAACGCACCGCGAATGCGCATACTGAAAAGACTATAAGACAGTATTGTGCTGCAGAAACGGGGTAAGGCAATGACGAAAATTGCCGCTAATGTGATTGATCTGATTGGAAAGACGCCGATGATTCGTCTATCGGCTTTTGAAAAGGCGCATGGCGCAAAAGCGTCGATCGTTGCCAAGCTTGAGCGTTTTAATCCGGGAGGGAGTACCAAAGATCGCGTCGGTCTTGCCCTGATTACAGATGCCGAGCGCAAAGGGCTGTTGGGGCCCGGCTCGGTCATCATTGAGCCGACAAGCGGTAATACCGGCATAGGGCTGGCCTTGGTCGCGGCTGTTAAGGGCTATCGTGTCATTTTGACCATGCCGGATACCATGAGCGTCGAGCGGCAGCGGCTGCTGGCGGCCTATGGGGCCCAAATTGTGCTGACCGAGGGCAACAAGGGCATGGCCGGCGCGGTCGAAAAAGCCAAAGAGCTTGCCGCGCAGCACGCCGGCAGCTTTATCCCCGGACAGTTTGAGAATCCGGCCAATGCACAGGCGCACTATGATACAACCGGCCCTGAAATCTGGGCCGATACCGACGGCGCGGCAGCGGTTTTTATTGCGACCTTTGGCACGGGCGGTACTTTAAGCGGCGCAGGCCGGTATTTAAAGATGCAAAACCCCGATATCAGGGTGATTGGGGTGGAGCCTGCGGCTTCTCCGCTGCTAAGCCAAGGCTATGCCGGGCCTCACCAGATTCAGGGCATCGGCGCAAATTTTATTCCCGAAGCGCTCGATCGCAGCGTATATGACGAGGTGCTTGCGGTCTCGGATGACGCGGCGTTTGCCGCCGCCAGATCGCTTGCGCGTACCGAGGGGCTGCTGGCGGGTATTTCGAGCGGCGCGGCGCTTCAGGCTGCGCTGATGGTTGCGCAGCGCCCGGAGTACAGCGGCAAAATGATAACGGTAATTCTGCCGGACACAGGTGAGCGCTATCTTTCAACCGGGGTATTTCAATAATTAAAAATGATTTGGTGCTATATTAAACCCGTGTAAAGCCGCCCCGCTGATTTTGAATCAGCGGGGCGGCTTTACAGGTTACAGAGATTATTTTATAGATCCCCCCGGCTTGGAGAAATGCCGTTCATAAGAGAGGCGATCATCCTATTCATCGGGGTAAACGCTGTTTCTTCTTTGAAGCTTTTCCATATCTTTTAACTGGGTGCAGTGTGTAATAAAGGAGTCGAATTCATCTATGCCGTCATATTTTTGGCAGGGATATTCGGAACATAGGCAGCAATACGCCATTCCGCCATGCTGCAAGCTGCATTTTAACACGCATCTTGATTGTCTGCTTTGCCGCCGCAGCCGGGGCGACAATAATCCAATTTCATAGAACACAATCCACAGTTCAGACCGCATAATCAAAACAAATGATCGCTTCGCTGAAAGTCCTTCACGGTCGTCTCTCCTCAAATGTTATGTGAATTCAACTGTCCGTTGCTGTAAGGTACACCTTATAACAGCGTTCTCTTAATATTTTAATATAACACAGACCGGCCGGAGTTCCTGTTTTTTATTCCGGCGGCTTGAATCTGCGGGTGTTTTTTGCGCCAAAAAACAAATGATAAAAAAGGGCTTGATTTTTGTGGAGTGAAATGATATACTATTTTCAAACAACCGAACACCCCAGGGGGGTGGGGAGGAGGTAGGCTATGAAACAAACCTTTAATGTAACGGGTATGACCTGTTCAGCTTGTTCAGCCAACGTTGAACGGGCAGTCAAAAAGCTTGACGGCATCGAGTCGGTCAATGTCAACCTGCTTGCCAATAAAATGACGGTGGAATATGAGCCCGATAAGCTCAACGACGCCGCTATTGTAGCGGCGGTGACCGCGGCAGGCTATGGCGCCGGCAACAGCGATGCACCGGCGCAGGGCGCGGCCAGACAGTCCGAAAAATCGCTGATGCAGCAGCAACTCGACGAGATGTGGCAGCGTCTGATTGTTTCTCTGATCTTTTTTGTGCCGCTGATGTATATTTCGATGGGGCACATGGTGGAGTTGCCGCTGCCGGCCTTTATGTCGGGGATGAAAAACGCCGTTTCCTACGGTATGACACAGTTTCTGCTGACGATACCGGTCGTTTATGTCAACCGCAAGTTCTTTCAGGTCGGATTTAAGACGCTGTGGCACCGCGCGCCCAATATGGA
>JAEWMM010000314.1 GCA_023457175.1 Bacillota bacterium
AGCGCAGGAGAGGGAGCAAAAACAGTCCGGGGGACTGTTTTTGCGTGGGAGAACCCCCGCAAGGGGTTCTCCCGATGCCGCCTTGAAGGCGGCATCCGTGCTTTTGCCTTTGGGCCTTGCCGTACAGTGATAAAAGACGGTAAGCGTGCCGCTTTTGACAGCGCCGTGAGGTGCAAATAGACCGTCAGGGTCATCTATTTTCAAGTTGTTTGATTATATGCGCTGAGTATACCTTACCCGCACGGCGGCGTGATCAAAGCGCCGCCGTGCCATTAGAGGCCGCACAATCTGATTGGCGCGCATAATCGCGTAACAAGTCTGGATAAGCGCCCGCTAACGGCGCGTGGGAAGCTAGCATACTCACGTGGGGCCTATATTCACCAATAACCGTATGCTTTAAGCCCCTTGAGGGGTTTGGGGGCTCTGACCGCTCGCATATATGCGCGCTCGCGGTCGGACGGCTGCGCTGATCGCAGCGGGCGGCCTATATGCCCGCTGCGGCTCCGCCGTTCCCCTGCCCGGCGGGGTAGAGGGGTGGATGGGGGCCGTTCCTGCGCGTCAGCGCAATAAAACGTCGGCTATTTATGGCGGCTGCCCTAAGTGGGTTACTCGCTGTCGCGAGGCAAATCGGCATGACAGCCGAAGGTTGCACCGCTACCCGCGGGGGGCCTACTTTTTCTGTCGCCAGAAAAAGTAGGCAAAAAGACCGCCCAAGGGACGAACCTTTCGACGGTTCCCCCCACGGGGAACCCCTCTCCCAACGACTTAAGAGAGGGCGCTCCTCGCCCCTCTCTTAAGAATCTCTCCCGGAATTAGATGCTAAAGGCCGATTTGCTGCGGCGTAAGAGCTTTGGGTTAGCTGTTTCTCAGGTTCGCGTCCAAGGCCGGGCGGCGCTTGATTATGGGACTTACAGGCCCCCGCCGCTAAACGCGGCGGTGCGCCTACGGCGCTTAATTAAGCCCTGCCAAACTTTAATTTATCAAAATTCCACAATCAATTTATAGCACCTTTCAAAGCGCCATTCCTATGTATCCTCCCTGCCCTGCTTTGGCCGGGTGCGCATATAGTGGAACAGCATCTGCTGCGCAATCCCCGCGTAGGGCGCCAGCGCCTCTGGAAAGCCGTCGGCAAAAAGCTCCTTGAGCGCCCTGCCAATCCACACATCCACCGGAAAGCACTCCAGCCGGTAAAAGCCAAACAGCAGCGCGCAGTCGGCCACCTTGCAGCCCACCCCGACAATCTGCATCAGCATGGCGCGCGCCTGATTCAGCGGCAACGTTGCAAGCGCGTCGAGCTGCACCACGCCGCTGCAAACCTTTTGCGCCGCATCGATGAGATAGCGCGCGCGAAAACCGCAGCGCAGCGGGGCAAGGGCCTCGATGGTGCAGCCCGCCAGCCTTTCGGGCGGCGGAAAGGCGTAAAGCCCTTCGCCGACCGTATCGCCGAAGCTCTCGCAAAGGCGCTCAATAATGCCTGAAATGCGCTTGATATTATTATTCTGGCTGATGATAAAGCTGGCGAGCGCTTCCCAGCCGTCCTGACGCAAGATTCGGATGCCGCCGGCGCACAGGCAGGGCTCAATAAGCTGCTCAGTGTTGCAAAACAGGCGTTTGAGCGCGCCGTAATCGGTATCTATATCAAAGTAATGCCGCCAAAACGCCTCGCCGGCGGCGGATGTAATTGTTATTTTATCACCCTGCTGGCGGATGTGCGCCGGGTACCTGTCTGCGACGCCGATAAAGGCGTCGTCCGCCTCGCGCCGCCAGCGGAAGCTCTGGCCGCAATTAAGCGTTTGCGCCAGATCAAATTCCGGGATGTGCAGGGTGCAGGAGAATTCTTTTTGAGAAACAGGAGTCTGCAAGCCGGTCACCTTTCTTTCAGGTGCATTTATGCACCGCTACCAGTATAACATTCGGAGAAAAAAATGCAAGTTTCGACAAAGGGCGACAAGGAGTGTAAACTGTTGGTAACAAAGTTTTTTTACATAAAATTATTTGAGTTTTTATTCTAACAGGTAAAAGTCTTTATATTACAGGTGGAATTCCACAGTTTCAACAGAGTTTTCAACATATTCTATTTTAATGTGGAATGCTTGAAAATTACTAAGGGTAAAAACACTCTGTGCGACAACCGCAAAATTATTTTAAATGGTATATTAAATTTGCCGACTGGTTAAAATAGGAATGAATACTGGCGAAAAAACGCTAGGGATTAAAGTTTGAAGATCGAAAAAGCCGTTTTTAAAACCGACTCATCGGATAAACCGGCAGCAAACCCCATATTTTGTACCGAATGCTTGTTTTAGTGACATAATCTGCTATAATATAGCTTGTATAGCTATTCCCTTAACAAGCTGACAATTAGGAGAAATACATGCAGGATATAAGAGATTCATCCGATGAGATGGTAGTGGGACGCAACCCCGTGATTGAGCTGCTTCGGTCGGGCCGACCGGTAAATAAAATACTGATGCTGCGTTCGGAAGGCACCGGCCTTCAAAAAATTATCGCAATGGCGAAGGAACGGGGCGTTCCGGTCAAGGATGTCGCCCGCGAAAAGCTAGAGACGCTTTGCCAGGGCCTTAATCATCAGGGCGTCATAGCCTATGCTGCAGCTCTGGATTATGCGACGGTGGAGGATATTTTTGCCCGTGCGGGCGACGAACCGCTTTTTGTGGTTATCGCCGACGGCATAGAGGACCCCCATAACCTTGGGGCGATTATCCGCTCGGCCGACGCGACCGGCGCGCACGGCATCATCATCCCCAAGCGCCACGGCGTGGGGCTGACCGCCGCTGTAATGAAGGCCTCGGCCGGCGCCGCCGAGCACCTGCCGGTGGCGCGGGTTTCAAATCTGGCGGCTACTGTGGAAGAGCTTAAGAAAAAAAACGTCTGGATATACGCCGCCGATATGGACGGCCAAAGCTGGTGCACGGTGGACTATGCGGGTGCTGTCGCGCTGGTAATAGGCGCGGAGGG
>JAEWMM010000315.1 GCA_023457175.1 Bacillota bacterium
GGTTTTGCAGTACGCTGTCGCGGGTGTCATCCACCGCTTTTTTGCGGGTAATGACCGTCGTGATCAGCGGCGAGATGGTCTGGCGGGTAAAGGAGACGCGAAATGTCGTGCCCTCCAGGAATAAGTAATTGGTGGGGATACCCTCAAGGTATATTTTAAATTTCAGCGGAGTGGGCACGTCGCTGCCTGTCTTGGGATAGATGGTCACAGGAATGTAGCGGACGCCCTTCTCGACGGCAATGGCCTGTGCCGTCACCACCTCTTCGTCGTAATTATCAAAATAGCCGGTGGGGTCGGTAACCTTGCTAAATGCGATTGTGGTATCACCCGCCGCCTGGCTGCTGTTTACTTTAAAAGTCAAAGAGCTATCCGCCGTAATCGGAATAGACGCCTCGGAGGCGACGCTGACAGCAAAGTTGCGTGAATCGGTGGGAGAGGAAATTACGGCGGCGCCATCGGTAATGTTTGCGGTATACAGCGCCTCCAGCGTAAATTCCGCCGAGGCTTCCTCGGCGGGGAGATCCTTTGGCGTCAAGCTGTAATTGCTGCCGACCGTGTTGGTGACAATCTGAAAAACGGAGGAAATATTCGGGATGGGCGTTGAGACGCCGCTAATGGTTTTGCGCACGGCGAACGGCGTCATCGAAAAATCGTAGCTGTCCGGCAGCTTGGCTTGTATGGTGATGGGGCTTCCCTCAACCAGCGTCTGGTTGGTGCTGGTCGCTTTGGTTATCGGGTCATAAAAGCGGATATAGTACTGATCGGCCGCGGCCACCCGACCGCCGGCGGTTATGCCGCCCAGCGCCATGCCCGCCGCCAAAACAGAGGAGAGTATTCGTTTAAAAACAGATGCTTTGCTCATGTTGTTACCACCTGAAATTATATTTCGCATCGTTAGCCGTCGCTATAGCTGTCATAAATTCTTAATCGACTTATTCTGTTTTATCTTAACATGTTTTTGGTAAATTCACAATTACACAGCAAAAAACAAGGGGTATTCTGGTTTAAATAAAGACGTTTTTCGCCAACAGAGCGGAAAAACAGCTTCATTTAAAACCGAGTATGCCTTATAATGGTTGCGGAGGCGATGCATATGCAGATCGGCAGGCTGTTTGAAATGGTATATCTGCTGTTGGATAAAAAGAAGATGACGGCCGGACAGCTGGCGGAACATTTCGGTGTATCGGTGCGTACCATTTATCGCGACGTTGAAGCGCTCTCACAGGCCGGCATTCCCATCTATGCCAGCAAGGGGACCGGCGGCGGCATACAACTGACTGAAAATTTTGTCCTGAACAAATCGGTGCTGACCCGGCAGGAGAAACAGAGCATCCTCGCTTCACTCAACGGCCTGCGCGCCGTCCGGATGGACGAAGCCGACACTGCGCTTAATAAGCTCTCGGCCCTGTTTGGCGGTGAGCAGGCCGACTGGATTGAGATTGATTTTTCAGCGTGGAACCCCAATGACCCTGCCGCCGGTATTTTTAACCTTTTAAAGCAGGGGATTCTGACGCGGCGGGTGACCGCGTTTGACTACAGCGGTGCGGACGGCAAAACCGCCCGCCGTGTAACCGAGCCGGTAAAGCTTGTATTCCGCGAGCGGAGCTGGTACCTGCTGGCATGGTGCAGGTTGCGGCAGGATTTTCGCTACTTTAAGCTGCTGCGCATGGGGCAGCCTGTCCTTTTGGACGAAGCCTTTGAGCAGCGCGAGCCGCCTGCAAGCCCCGATGGCAAGAGCCCGCCCGATGTAATACCGGCTATAGAAATTACGGTGCGCATTGCGCCGGAATTATCCTACCGCGTGCTGGAGGAGTTTAACCGGGCTGAGATTCAAAGCTGCGAGGACGGCGCGTTTCTCGTACGGTTTAATATGCCGGATAACGACTGGCTCTACCAATACTTAATGACGTTCGGCGCAGGCATCTATGTGCTGGAGCCGCAGCAGGTACGGGAAGCGCTTTATAGAAAATTAAAATCGGCCTGTGCGCAATATCGAATATGACGCAATGCTGTCATATTAAGTGGCGTAAAATAAAGCCATCAAACAAAAAGGAGATGGCTTTATGAATTACGAAATTGTGACGCTGGCACCAAAAACAATCGCGGGGCTTACCGCCCGAACCGCAAACAGCGCGCCCGACATGGGCGCGGTAATCGGCGGGCTGTGGGAGCAGTTTTTTGCAGAAGGGCTGTTTTTATCCATGCCCGATAAGGCGAATAACTTTGTCGTCGGGCTATACTCAGATTATTCGGGCGACGCGCACGACGCGTACGACATCACAGTCGGCTGCGAGGTCGCACAGGCGTGCAATCTGCCGGAAGGAGCTGTCACAAAGGTCATTCCACAGGGGCGTTACGCCAAATTTGTGGTATTCGGGGACAAGGTGACGGCGGTGGCCGGCGCGTGGGAAGCTATTTGGCCCCTGCCGCTTTCGCGCAGCTTCACCGGCGACTTTGAAGAGTATGTCCGCACCGACGAAAACGGTGACTGCGAGGTGCATATTTATGTGGCGCTTGTATAAAACCGAGGCCGGAGCCTTGAGCAGGGTTGGGCAGGCCGCTACAGCATGGGGCCCGGAGACATAAACAACAGCGCGGCCGTGTTGGCGCCGGTACTATTTAAAAAGGGCGACGATTTTACGCTGGAAATCGCCGCCCGTTTTGCGCGTGGGACATTATCGAGGCCGCGCAACCTTTTGTCCGGGTTTATATATCGGGTCTTTTCCAGCGCGACTGCAACAAGGCCTTGACAGAAACGACCCGTATCGCTTTTCTTTAACACGGACACACACGATCAGTGCGTTGCTTTTTGAGGCAGCGCACTGACCAGAATGCCCGTCAGAATTAAAAATGCGCCGATATAACCGATTAATGTAAGCTGTTCGCCCAAAGCAACATAGGCGGAAAGTGCGGTAAAAACGGGCTCGGCGCAGAAGGTGACCGACACAAATACCGGCGAGACATGGGTCAGCGCGGCGTTTTGAAGCAAATACGCAACAAGCGTGCAGCCCACAGCCAGATAGCTGACCGAAAGCCAGGCGGATGGAGAGGCTCCGGTCAGGGTATGGACATTTTCGAGCCACAGTGCCGGAACCAATGAAAGAACGGCCGTCATACCTGCTTGTACGGACGATAAAACGACCGGGTCCACCGTTTGAACCGATATCGCGCTCAGGGTCAGCGTAACAGCCAAACATAAGGCGCTCAACAACGCCAGTAGCTCGCCTGTACCAAAGCGCGCGCCGGCATCAAAGCCGCAAAGCAGATACATGCCGCCCACCACCAATACCACGACGCCCGGCATCCTTTTGCCCGGCGGCCTTTTGTGCACAAGAAAGTCCAAAAATGGCGTAAAGACAACCGATAACGCCATCAGCAGCCCGGCGGTGGTGGCAGCCGTAAATTTAAGCGACAGTGTCGACGAGATAAAGGCCAACGCTGTAACGACGCTTACGGCAAGACATTGCTTTATATCTGCCTTATGGGCGGCGAGCCTGCGGAAAAAGAAAATTCCAAACAAAAGCCAGGCCAGAAAAAAGCGCAGGGCCAGACAACTGAAGGGGCCGAGAGACGCCAGCCCGATTTTTGTGACGGTGTTACCGACGCCCCATAGCATGCATTCGAGGACGATAAAGCCGCTGTAAAGCCACTGTTTATTCATACAACATCACTCCAATAAAAAAAGTCACCGGCTGTCCGCCAATGACTGCAAAAAACATCACTGTCGGCGCAGGAGCGGCAAAAGACAGCCCTACCCCTGCGGTATGGCTGCTAACAGTGACGATGAAGCTTGTTGTTGAGAATATGAAGAATGGCCAGATTCATTAAGACACCTCTTGAAGCCGATTATAACAAAGAAATAAAGGCGGTGCAAGAGGACGGCATATTCGGCTAAAAGCGGGGCGGCGC
>JAEWMM010000316.1 GCA_023457175.1 Bacillota bacterium
TCAAAAGACATATTCGGACTATGAATTGGGAAAGACAAGAATCCCGCTTGACAGCATACTGGTTCTTGCCAAGCATTATAACGTAAGCATGGATTATCTTAGCGGGGCCAGTGATATAAAAACGCCATATCCCCTAAAATAGCGTAAATACCACTTGCCAACTATGATATTGCTGCATTCTTAATCCTTAAAAATTTTGCGCCATTATTGCAAAAAGGCATCGCATTTTCGCCAGAAAATGCGATGCCTTTTTGCGGTAAGCGGTAAAAGGATAAAATTCTTAGTGCCCGCAAGTAACAGAGCAGGCAAATAAAGAGAGATAAAACTTTACCAAAATTGGGTTGAATTTTCAGCAGGCAACTGCGAAATGGATATTGCAAATCATTGAACTTTTTGTTAAGATACCCTTCGTGCGCCTGCACACGGGTGCGGGCTTCTGCCGCGCTTTTTTATGCCGGCAACAACATTAGTAGCGAAAAGAGGAAACTTTGAATGTCAGACAAAACACATGTAGACCCATCGGCTCTTGGTTTATTTGGTCTTGCTATCGTTACCCTCGTAGCCTCCAGCCAGAAGCTGGGTATTACAAGCGGCGTATCCTTCGTTTTGCCGTGGGCAATATTTTTAGGCGCGTTTGCACAGCTTGTAGCAGGTGTGCTGGATTACAAAAAGAAAAACGTATTTGGCGCGACCGCTTTTTGCGCCTATGGGTTTTTTTGGCTTAGCATGGCACTTTCGTGGCTTATAAACGCAGGTGTGTTGGGCGAGACGCTCAAGGCGGGCGTTGACACGCGCCAGATGGCCTTTGCCTTTTTGGGTTATCTGATACTGACGGTGTTCCTGACCATAGGCGCCACCCAGACCAACAAGGTTTTATTTTTTATCTTTGTGTTGATTGATATTTTGTTTCTGGGTCTTGCCGTGAGCAGCTTTGTTACTGAGGGCAGCCTGCACATTCTGTTCCACAACATAGCGGCGGGTGCAGAGCTCGCTATTGCGATAATGTCTTTTTATGGCAGCGGCGCAAATGTGCTCAACAACCATTTTGGCCGAACCTTTTTACCGGTTGGCGCGCCCTTGAATATCTTTAGCAAATAATTCGGCGCTTTTGCGGGGCGGAGCTGCTTCTTTCTGGAAAGCTTTATCGTTCAAGGTTGTAAAATCTTTTTTAGAATGATGAAGGGGAATGTGCCGGCCCGGCGTTGCAATCCGCAGCCGTGACAGGTTATGGCCGGCTATTTTTAAGCTGAAAGCGACAGATTAAGCGGCACGCATTACATATAGGCCGATTAAGCGGCGTTTCTTAGCTGGGTCGTCAGATATTACTGTGCAATGACGCCAATCATAAAGGGTACTGATTAGGGCAGAGAGCTTGCCCCTAATCAGTACCCTTTGTTTGCGTAAGGCTTTATAACAGAAATTATCAGTCGATCAGTGCCGAAAGATACCCGTAGCCCTCCTGTGCCATCTCTTCTTTGGAGATAAACCGCAGAGCGGCGCTGTTGATACAGTACCGCAACCCGCCCGTTTCGCTGGGGCCGTCGTTAAACACATGGCCCAGATGGGCGTTCCCCGCGCGGCTTCGAACCTCTGTCCGGCGCATGCTGTGAGAATGATCTTGCTTCTCATGAACCACAGCCGGATCAATCGGCTTAGAAAAGCTCGGCCAGCCGCAGCCCGATTCGAATTTGTCGCTTGAGGCAAAGAGGGGCTCGCCGGTTGTAATATCGACATAAATGCCGGGCCTAAAGGTATTCCAGAATTCATTTTTAAAGGGCGGCTCGGTGGCGCTGTTCTGTGTCACCTCATACTGCGCCGCAGTCAGCGTTTTGCGCAATGTATCGGCATCCGGCGCACTGTAGGCCGCGGGGTTGACAATGGCCTTGGCTGCCTTTTCAAACTTGGCTGTTGAAATATGGCAATAGCCGCCGGGGTTCTTATCCAGATATTTTTGATGATACGCTTCTGCAAGGCTAAAATTGCGCAGCGGCGCAACCTCAATCGCAATCGGCTGATCATATCGCACTTGCAGCTGCGCGATAGAGCGCTCAATCACCGGCAGATCCCGGTCGTCGATATAATAGATACCGGTTCGATACTGCGTCCCGTGGTCGCCGCCCTGCCGGTTGACCGAGACAGGATCAATCGCGTCATAATAGAGCGTCAGCAAAAATGCCAGCGGAAGAATTTTAGCGTCGTAGACAACGCGCACCGCCTCGGCGTGCCCGGTATTTCGGTAGCACACCTCCTCATAGGTGGGGTTTTCGGTCTCCCCGTTCGCATAGCCGACCTGTGTGGACAAAACACCCTGAATCGACGAAAGATATATCTCGGTTCCCCAAAAGCAACCGCCCGCCAAATAAATCTCCGATAAAACCTCTGGCATAGCGCACCTCTTTTTATTTTTATCATAACACATTCGCGGCAGTTTGGAATATCATTTACGATATAGTTTCTGCGTCGGGCTGTATATTATTCAAACGATGCGGCACCGCTCATATTGGTTTTAAGTAAACCCGCGCCAGACCCTTCTGCGTTTACGCGTTTTTCTATCGGCGCATGACAGAAATTGGTGGAAAAACCTGCCGCTCCGTGATAGAATTGACATAAAAGACCCGGACTGTTTAACGAATGAAAAGGGGGATTAATATGAATCGCTACGAATGGCTGGACGGCTATCTGCTGTCAAAGCCCGGCGTGACCAAAGATTTTAAAGAAGAATGGCAGTGGCTGCGCTATCAGGTGGGTGGCAAGCTGTTTGCGGCTGTGATGCGCCCTTCGGACAAATATGACCCTGCCTATGCCGAAAAGGATCTTTTAAACCTTAAATGCGACCCTATGCTGGCGGACATGCTGCGCAAGACGCATGAGGAGGTTCTGCCCGGCTTTTACAGTGACAAGCGCTGCTGGAATTCGATTGATCTGGGCGGTAAGCTTTTGGACGAACAGCTCAAACAGCTGTGCGACGACTCTTACCGGCTTGTATTTGAGAAGCTGACCAAAAAGCTGCAAAAGGAAATTGCGGAGGGTGCGAAGTGACCCGCCGCATTCTCATCGATGCCGACGGCTGCCCGGTGGTGGACGAGGCGGCGGCGCTGGCTAGACGTTTTGAGCGGCCCTGCCTGATTCTTTGCGATACCGCGCACCGGTTTGAAAAGCCGGACGCGCAGACGCTGGTCTTTTCAAAGGGGGCGGACAGCGTCGATTTCGCGCTGGTCAACCTTGTGCAGCCCGGCGATATTGTCGTGACGCAGGACTACGGCCTTGCGGCCATGTGTCTGGCGCGGGCTGCGCGGGTGCTTAATCAGGACGGCAGAATCTACACGGCGGAGAATATTGACGGGCTGCTGCTGGCCCGGCACACCGCTAAAAAGATCCGCAGCAGCGGCGGGCGGCTCAGGGGCCCCAAAAAGCGCACGCCGGAACAGGACGACGCTTTTATGCGGGCATTGACGGCACTTTTGCAGGAGGAGGCATAATGCGGCTTTTTATCGCAACCAATTTTGACCGGGAAACCGTTGGGCAGATGCTCGCCGTAGGGCAGCGGCTGCGCACGCTTGGAACAGGCAACTTCTCCCGGCCCGAAAACCTGCATTTGACGCTGGCATTTTTGGGCGAGGTTTCGCCCGCGCGCATCGACGCCGTCTGCGACGCGATGGATTGCACCGCCGTTTTACCGATGGTGCTGACCTTTGACCACGTCGGCTGCTTTAAACGCGACGGCGGCGACATCTGGTGGATCGGCCTGAAAGAAAATGCTTTGCTGCTGTCGTTACAAAATGAACTGTCGGGCCGTCTGGCCGATGCCGGCTTTTTAATCGAGCGCCGCCGCTTCTCGCCCCATATCACGCTGGCGCGCGGGGTACGGCTGACAGCGCAGCCGGATTTGAGCATGCTGCTCGACAGACCCTTTACCGCACAGATCAGCGCCGTCAGCCTCATGCGCTCTGAGCGCATAGGGGGCAGGCTGACCTACACTGAGCTGTACCAAAAGGGGCAGGCATGATGGAAATTCATCTGATTACCCAAAATAAAAAGCGATTTATCAACCTTTTGCTGCTGGCCGACGAACAGGAGGCTATGGTGGACCGATATCTTGAGCGGGGCGCGCTGTATGTGCTATTAAAGGCAGAAAAGGCCGTTGCGGTCGCGGTTGTCACTGATGAGGGCGAAGGCGTCTGTGAGCTGCAAAGCCTCGCCGTCGCGCCGGAGTGGCAGCGGCAAGGCTACGGCAGACATATGGTAGAGCATCTGGCTCACTGCTATGGGGCAAGCCATCACACCATGCTGGCAGGCACGGGAGACAACCCCGCCACGCTGCCGTTTTATTATAGCTGCGGGTTTTCTGAAAGCCACCGCATCAAAAATTTCTATCTTGAGCACTATGACCACCCCATTGTAGAAGCGGGGGTGCGGCTGGCGGATAAGGTGGTATTAAAGCGACCGCTATGGGTGCTAAAGACGCGGCGACTGGGCTTTCGGCATCTTTCCCACACCGACCACGAGGCGCTGCGCCCCATTCTGGGCGACCTTGAAACGATGTACGCATGGGAATACGGCTTTGACGACGCGCAGATCGCGCAATTTATCGACCGCTGTCTGACGCGCTACGCCAACGACGGCTACGCCTACTTTGCTGCCATTGACCTTGGCACCGGCGCGCTGGTCGGTCTGATGGGGTTGCTCAACGAGGATATCGACGGCGACATTCAGCTAGGCGTGGGCTAAAATCTGTCCAAGCGCCACTGGTCCAGAGGCTATGCCGCCGAGGGCGCACGGGGCTGGCTCGGCTATGCCTTTGACACGCTGGGCGCTACGCGGGTTATTGCCGATATCCGCCCCGAAAATACCGCCTCGCGCCGGGTGGCAGAGCGGCTGGGTATGCGGATTGTCGGACAGCACATTAAACATGTTAACGGTAAGGAGATGCCGCATCTCGTTTATGCGGTAAATAAAGAGGAGGCGTAAAGTTATGCAAATTTATTATTTCACCCGCACCGGCCGCAGCAAAAAGATTGCCGAAACACTCGCCGTACGTTACGGCGTGACCGCACAGCGTATCGAGGACGGAAAAAGCTGGGCGGGCGCGGTGGGTTTTATCAAAGCCTGCCTGATGTCGGTTGGCAAAAAGAGCTTGCCCGCGCGTTATCCTGAGCCTGCTGCCGGCGGGCCGATTATTTTGGTGTTTCCGGTTTGGGCCAGCACCTTCCCGCCCGCCGTCAGAGCCTTTACCGACGCGGTCGGCAGGGCGCGTATTACCGCCATTCCCACCTCGGAGGGCAGCACCCTCAAAGACAGGGCGGGCTTTGCCAGGGTGATTGACCTGGTCGGCAAAGAAATTTCTGCGCCTGAGATTGTGATATGAAATATAGCTGCGCGCTGCTGGCCGTCGCCGACATGGCGTGTGCCAAGCGCTTTTACTGCGAGCTGCTGGGAATGAGGGGCACATCTGATTTTGGTGCGAATGTAACGCTTTCTGACGTCCTTTCGCTGCAAACGCTGGAAAGCTGGCAGACGTTTATTGATAAACCCGCCGGTGAGATTCAGTTTGCGCATAACACCGCTGAGCTTTATTTTGAGGAGGATGATCTAAACGGCTTTCTTGAAAGGCTGGCAGTCTGGCCGGACATCCGCTATGTCCATCCGCTTAAGCAGCACGGCTGGGGTCAGCGGGTTGTACGG
>JAEWMM010000317.1 GCA_023457175.1 Bacillota bacterium
CCGGTAAACAGCCCGCGCACGGCGCGCGGCAGATAGCCCGACTGCGTCGAGAAGGTGACGATTGCGGGCGACCCTGTCTGCTGCGTCAAGTACCATACAATCGAGATTTGTAAAATGGAGCTGGTGAGCATTGACACCGCCTGCCCAAGCCCCAGCAGCATGAATTTTCGTTTCCAGTTTTCCATGAAGCCCCCTGAAATCGGCTTTTGCAGCCTGTGATGCATCGTTATAATATTTTATATACCGCGCTTGCCGGTAAGATGCCTGCCCGGCAGCGGATGCCGCAGAGTTTGCCCTGCCGTATTCTATAGTATACCAAAATGGCTGCCCTAAAGGAAGCGGGCGGCAGAGATGCTCTGCCGCCCGCGTTTAAATGCGTTAATTTCAGAAAAGCTGCTCGCCGCTCAGCGTATTAAAACCGCCCTTTTGCAGCAGCGCAATGGCCTTTTGGTTGTCGTCCGGGCGCAGGATGACCACGGCGTTTTTCGGGTCTCGCCCAAGAAACGCATAGCAATATTCCACGACCACGTCGGTGCCCAGCGCTGCAAGCGCCGCGGCAAGCCCGCCGGGATGGTGTGCGATGGCGACGGCGACCACCTCGGTGGTCGAAACGGGGTAGCCGACGCTGTGCAGCGTTTTGGCTGCCAGCGCGGGGTCGTTGACAATGAGGCGCAGCACGCCGAAATCGGAGGTATCGGCGATCGAAAGCGCCAGAATGTCGATGCCGGCGCCGCCCAGAGCCGCGGTGATATTCGCCAGAGCGCCGGCGCGGTTTTCTACAAAGACGGAGATTTGCTTGACGGTCATAACAATTTCCTCCTTTTAAAATACGCGTTTATCGATGACGCGCTTGGCCTTGCCCTCGCTGCGCGCGATGGTGCTGGGAGAAACCAGCGTTATTTTTGCCGCAACGCCCAAGGTCGATTCGACGGCGCGGCGGATGGTCTCCTCCTTTTGTTCTATCAGGCGCACCGCGTCGAAGGTCATTGAGGCGTCCATTTCCACCTGAATCTCAAGCGTGTCGAGCGAGCCCTTGCGGTCGATGATGAGCAGATAATGCGGCGGCATGCCTAATTCCAGCAGCACCGACTCCACCTGAGAGGGGAAGACGTTAACGCCGCGGATGATGAGCATGTCGTCGCTGCGGCCCGAGACCTTGTTCATGCGTACAAAGGTGCGCCCGCAGGAACAGACTTCGCGGGTGAGCGACGTGATGTCGCGGGTGCGGTAGCGGATGAGCGGCAACGCCTCCTTGCAGATGGCGGTGAAGACCAACTCGCCTTTTTCGCCCTCGGGCAGCACCTCACCGGTGACAGGGTCGATAATCTCGGCGATGAAAAAATCCTCGTTGATGTGCATGCCGCACTGCGCGCTGCACTCGTAAGAGACGCCGGGACCCATAATTTCGGACAGGCCGTAGATGTCATAGGCTTTAATACCCAAGAGCGCCTCAATGCGCAGCCGCATCTCCTGTGTCCAGGGTTCAGCGCCAAAGATGCCGCACTTGAGGGTGATCTCATCGAGCGAGATGCCGGCCTCCTGCAGCGCCTCGCCCAAAAACAGCGCGTAAGAGGGGGTGGCGCACAGCACGGTGGAGTTAAAATCCTTCATAATCTGAAGCTGGCGCTTGGTGTTGCCGGTCGAGGCCGGAATGACCGAAGCGCCGATCTTGCCCGCACCGTCATGCAGGCCGATGCCGCCGGTAAAAAGCCCGTAGCCGTACGAAACATGTACAAAGTCGCTGGAATCGGCCCCGGCTGCCGTCAGGGCGCGGGCGACGCATTCGCTCCACATATCCAGGTCGTTTTGGGTGTAGCCCACGACCGTCTGCTTGCCCGTCGTGCCGGAGGAGGCGTGGATGCGCACCACCTCGTCCATCGGGACGGCGAACAACCCGTAGGGGTAGTTGTCGCGCAGATCCTGCTTGTAGGTAAACGGAAGCCTGAAAAGGTCGTCAACGCTTTTGATATCCGCGGGGGAGATGCCGGCTTCGTCAAATTTTGCCCGGTAGAACGGCACGTTTTCGTAAATGCGGCGTACCGTTTGCGACAGGCGCAGCGACTGCACCGCTTTTATTTCGTGAAAGGGCGCGGCTTCCATCTGGTTCCAGAACGGCTTTTGCATGTTTTATCCTCCTCGGTGCTGATAATGGATTGTTTTTACTATAACACGTTAAAGTGATCTGTCAATATAAATGCGTTGAGCGCCGTTGCCCCCGACGGAGGCTGTCGGCAGCGCGGACGCCTGACCGCACGGCCCGATATGGCGCGCACCCTTGTGCAGGATACAGGCGCTGCCAGACGCAGTTTTGCGGCATGTATAGCCCGCCTTTCCGCACCACTTCTTTGCGCATTTAATACGAATATAAACCATCAGACAGCTTAATGGATCTTTGACCGACGCCGGTCCGCCCGCATTCCTTTTTGGACTGGCAATAAAATGCCGCGCCAATTTATTTACTGTTTTATCGGAGATTCGTATTAACAGCGGCCTTATTTATCAGGTCTGTTTTAGCGTGCGCTGCCGCCCTTAAATGGCGTCAGGTATTAAATAGATAAGAAACGTCCACAATAATGCCAAACAGTTTTGGAGGCACAAACCGTATGTACAAGCGTTTTCTCGCGGTGTTTTCTCTGATATTGCTGCTATTTGGCCTGCTGGTTGCCCGCATTTCGCTGCTGGCGGTCACCGAGCCGCTGATACAGGCGGCGCACCAGCAGTCGGCGACGGTGCTCAAGGTGACCGAGACGCGCGGCATGATCTATGACCGCAAGCTGCGGCCGCTCACCGGGATAAACACCAAAAATATTGCCGCTGTGCTGCCCAATGAGCAGTCTGCGGATGTGCTGATGCGTGTCACCCCGATCGAAAAACGCGCCGAGCTACAGCAGAATCTGACCAAAATGCGTCCCTTTTTATGGGTGGTGGACTCGACAGCTCTCTATGCCAAGGGGTTGGAGGTCTTTCCGGTGCCGCAGCGCTATCTTGACGAGCAGCCCGCCGTGCATATCATCGGGCAGGTCGACCCCGCGACCGGACAGGGCGCCTCAGGGCTTGAACGCGCCTACGATTCGCTGCTGACCTCGGCGGGCGGGGTGGTGCAGATGCGTTACGCCACCGACGCTTTGCAGCGGGGGCTTGAGACGTCGCCGCCCGAGATTATGGACAGCGGCTATCTGAGCGGCGCAGGGCTCGTGCTGACCATCGACCGCGATATACAGGAAATTGCCGAGAAGGCGTCCAAAGGGGTCGAAAGCGGCGCCATCGTGATTATGGATCCTTATACCGGAGATATTCTTGCCTCGGTCAGTGCACCGGCTTATAACCCCAACAATCCTGCCGATGCGATGACCGATAACCGGACACCGTTTTTTAACCGCGCCTTTGCCGCCTATAGCGTGGGCTCCACCTTTAAGCTGCTCACGGCCGCTACCGCACTGGAAGCGGGTATTTCGCCTCAGCGAACCTATACCTGCAACGGCGCTATAGAGGTGCTTGACCAAATATTCCGCTGCCATAACCTCAACGGGCACGGCACATTAGATATGCATGGCGCGCTTAACCACTCCTGCAACCCATATTTTATTTCGCTGGCGCTGGAAGTCGGCGGCCCTGCATTGGCCTATAA
>JAEWMM010000318.1 GCA_023457175.1 Bacillota bacterium
GTTCGTTGGCTTCCTCCAGGCTTTTAAAGCCGTTTTCGGCAAGACAGGCGTTTATTTTGTCGATCCTGCGCTCCATTCCCTCAAATTTAACCATGTTGCAGCACCCCCTTAGAGTTCTCTAGGGTCGATGTAGGAGGCCGCGCCTTCATACCGACCGTAGGTTCCTATGTTTTTTTCATAGGCCGTCTTTGCGTCCACACCGAGGCGGATATCCTCAAGCATTTTGCCCACCCGGACAAACTTATAGCCGATGACCTCATGATTTTCGTCAAGCGCCATCTGAAGAATGTACCCCTCGACCATTTCGAGATAGCGCACGCCCTTGGCGCCGGTCGAAAAGATGGTCGCGGTCTGGCTGCGCAGTCCCTTGCCGAGATCCTCAAGCGAGGCGCCTATCGGCAGTCCGCCTTCTGAGAAAGCGGTTTGGGTGCGACCGTAAACCAACTGCTTGAAAATCTCGCGCATCGCCACGTTGATGGCGTCGCATACCAGATCGGTGTTAAGTGCCTCAAGGATGGTTTTACCGGGTAGAATCTCGCCCGCCATCGCCGCGGAATGGGTCATGCCGGAGCATCCGATGGTCTCTACCAGAGCCTCCTCAATGATGCCGTCCTTGACATTCAAGGTCAGCTTGCAGGTGCCCTGCTGGGGCGCACACCAGCCCACGCCGTGCGAAAGCCCCGAAATGTCGGTAATCTGCTTGGCTCTAATCCACTTGCCTTCTTCAGGAATCGGCGCAGGGCCATGACAGTGCAGGCAGCGCACCTGCTGCATCTGTTCAACTTCGTGCGAATACTGCAATTGATATTCCTCCTTATCGTTACCGTTTGGCAGCGAATATTTTCATGGATAATTATAACACAGCCAGGTCATCACCGCAATGAACTGCAATGCTGCGGTATTGCGGCGAATAGCTTTCTTTTAAGCGGATCTCAGCGGCGGCAATGGCGGCAATGGCTTAAAAACTGCATCAAAATCAAGTTTTTTCGCCATTTCTCTCGGGTTTAATAAGGTTAAAGAGTATCAATTTTACCAAAAAATTTTTAAATAATTTTACGGAATACGTTTTTACGTCGTCTCTCACAACGTAAATTCTCTGTCCCTTTTTGTAAGATATAAACGCGGCGCGGCGCTTAAAAGTGTACGCTTCCCAAGCTTTTAATGGTCGGAGACCGACGGGCTGCGTTTTAGTGGAAGCCATTTTCACGTCTGGCCCTGCGGTTACAGTCAAACAGATTAAAGATGGGCGCAGGACGGGCGCGGATATTTGTGTCTGGCAAGGCGGAGGACGCAGGAGGGCTGACGCCCGCCAAGGAAAACAATGCAGAAGAGCGTAAAGCAGGCTGCAAAGACAATCCAATTTTTAAGTTGCTTGACCATAAAGCAAAGCCGCCTTGCGCGGCGGAGCTGCGCTCTCTTTTTTAGCCAAAACAGCCGCTATATTTTCGACATCATTTTGGGTTGCCGATACAATGGTTGCATTGACAACATTTTATTTGAATGCTATGCTTTGTAAAACACTTCTTGTATGAAAGGACTCGCCTTTTTTATGGATATCGAAGCATCATTTCAAGCGCAGCAGGATCAAAAATATCTGCTCATGACCCAAACGCCCATCCCCCGGCTGATCGGACGGCTGGCGCTGCCCACCATCTGCGCCATGCTCATCACCGCCATCTACAATATGGCCGACACGTATTTTGTCAGCCAGATTGGTACAAGTGCGTCGGCTGCGGTGGGGGTCACTTTCTCGCTGATGGGCGTTATTCAGGCGGTGGGCTTTACCTTCGGCATCGGCTCGTCGGTGCAGGTTTCGCGCCTGCTGGGAGAAAGACGCCGGCAGGAGGCCTCCGAGTCGGTCGCGACAGCCTTTGTTATGTCGCTGGCCTTCGGCGCGCTGCTGGCGGTTTTTGGGCTTTTGTTCCTTGACGAGCTCGTCCGGCTTTTGGGTGCGACCGAAAGCATTGCACCCTATGCCCGCGACTACGCGCGCTACATTCTTATCGGCGCGCCCTATATGGCGGCAAACTTTGTGCTCAACACCGCACTGCGCGGACAGGGCAGCGCCTTTTACGGCATGATCGGCATTATGTCGGGCGGCATACTCAACATCTTTTTAGACCCTCTGATGATTTTCGGCATGGGGATGGGCATTAGCGGCGCGGCGCTGGCGACCATCGTCAGCCAGTTTATCAGCTTTTTGATTCTGCTGTATTTTAACCTCGGTAAGCAGGGCACGCTGCCGCTTAAAATGAGCAATATCCGGCTGTCGTTTAGGCTGTTTGCCGACACCGTCGTCGGCGGCGCGCCGTCGCTGTTCCGTCAGGGTCTGGCCAGCGTCGCCATGGTGTTCATGATCCGCTGCTGTAAGCCGTTCGGCGATCCGGCCATTGCGGCAATCAGCATCGTGACCCGCCTGATGATGTTTGTCATTTCGGCGATGATCGGCTTCGGGCAGGGTTTTCAGCCGGTGTGCGGCTTCAATTACGGCGCAAAGCGGTTTGACCGCGTCAAGGAGTCTTTTTGGTTCTGCGTCAAGGTTTCGCTGTTCCTTCTTGCCAGTGCGGGCGCGGTCATGTTCCTGCTGGCCCCTCAGGCCATTGCCGCCTTCCGGCGGGACGACCTTGAGGTTATTGCAATCGGCGCCACGGCGTTGCGGCTGCAATGTCTTGCGCTGCCGCTGCAAAGCTTTTTTATCATGTGCAACATGTACCTGCAATGTACCGGGCAAAGCAAGCCCGCTATGCTGCTGGCCAGCGCGCGGCAGGGCATCTTCTTTTTGCCGGGCACGCTGGTTTTACCCGCGCTGTTCGGGCTTTTGGGCGTGCAGCTGGTGCAGCCGGTGTCTGACGTTCTTTGCTTTATTCTAGCCGTTTATTTAAGCTGGGGATTTTTGCGCGACTTAAACCACAAGCTTGCCGACCAGATGAGAACGGAGGGAAAAACATGAACCGTGCAGTACCCGCCAACAAATTCATCTCGATGATCTACCGCTATACCCGCCGTTATTTTGCCCGCGAGCTGCAGTCCTCTCAGCTTGACGCGGGGCAGCTGCCGTTTTTGCTGCACCTTTACCGCTGTCCCGGCGTCACACAGGAGCAGCTTTCCTACGCGCTGGGCATGGACAAGGGTACAACGGCGCGCAGCGTCGCGCAGCTTGAGGAATGCGGTCTGGCCTATCGCATGCCCGACGCGCACGACCGCCGCGTCAATCACGTTTTTCCGTCCAAGGCCGCCCTCGCGCGGGAGGAAACGCTGTTTGCAATTGTTGACCGGTTGCACGATCTGCTGTTTGAGGGCTTTTCCTCCGAGGAGCGCGCACAGGCATTATCGCTGATCATCCGCATGAAGGACAATATCGAAAAGGAATTTTTAGAATAACCGTCGTCATCCAACTTGATATTACAGGAGGAAACAGGCATGAAAACCATTGGATTTATCGGCATAGGCGTCATGGGTGAGTCAATGGCGCGCAATTTAAGCAAGCGCGGCTACAATGTGTCGATCTACAACCGTACCAAGTCGAAAGCGGAGGCTCTGATTGCCGAGGGCCTTATCTGGTGCGACAGCGTGGCCGAGTGCGCCGCCGGGCGCGACGCGGTTATCACCATCGTCGGCTACCCCAAAGACGTTGAGGAGGTTTATTTGAGCGAAGCCGGCATTCTCGCAAACGCAAAGCCGGGCGCTTATCTCATCGACATGACCACGACCAGCCCCCGGCTTTCCAAGCGCATCTACGAGCAGGCCCTCGCCCGCGGCCTTTTTGCGCTTGACGCGCCCGTTTCGGGCGGCGACGGCGGCGCCAGAGACGGCACGCTGGCCATTATGGTCGGCGGCGATAAAGCGGCGTTTGACGCTTGTGTTCCATTGTTTGAGGCCATGGGCGCCAATATTTTCTACGAGGGTCCCGCCGGGAGCGGCCAGCATGTCAAGATGGCCAACCAGATCGCCATTGCAGGCACTGTGTCCGGTGTGTGCGAGGCGGTGGCTTATGCCCGCGCCGCCAGGCTCGACCTTGATACCGCGCTCAAAACCATTGGCTGCGGCGCGGCGGCAAGCGCGCAGCTTCAAAAGATCGCGCCTAAAATGGTATCCGGAGATTTTGCGCCCGGTTTTTATATCAAGCACTTCATTAAGGATATGACCATCGCACAGCAGGAGGCCGAAGCCGCCGGGCTGTCGCTGGATATTCTAGGGCAGGTTCGCCGGATGTATCAGGCGCTAGAGGACGAGGGCAAGGGCGACAACGGCACGCAGGGCCTGATTGAATATTATAAATAGCGTCTGAAGACGCAAAATGCAAGCGGGGTCTGCGCAACGGCGCGGGCCCTGCTTCAGTTTTTCAAAAAATTACATAAAACGGTGCTTTAATTTATGCCGTTTTTACGTAATCCCCGGTTTTTGACAAGTCCAAGCGGCCGCCTTTCAAACATTTTTTAAACGTTCAAAAGACGGCCGCCTTACTTTTAAGCGGATTTAGGAATTAGCCGAGAATTCGCTTTAAATCCTCATCGGGGGTGGTGATGGGCGCAATGCCGTAGTTTTCGACCAGTATATTGAGCACGTTGCGCGACACAAAGGCGGGCAGCGTCGGTCCAAGCAGAATATTCTTGATGCCCAGATGCAGCAGCGTCAGCAGGATGCACACCGCCTTTTGCTCGTACCACGAGAGCACCAGCGAGAGCGGCAGCTCGTTTACGCCGCAATCGAACGCTTCGGCAAGCGCGACGGCCACCCTGATGGCGCTGTAGGCGTCGTTGCACTGGCCCATAT
>JAEWMM010000319.1 GCA_023457175.1 Bacillota bacterium
GGGTGCACCGTTTAAATACGCTTCGAGGTTCTCCATGACAATCACCGCACGCTTTTGCATTGATTCGGCTGTCTCAAAGGCGACATGCGGCGCCGCAATCAGATTGGGGGCCGAGAACAGCACATGATCGGCGGCAATGGGCGGCTCGGTCTCGAACACATCCACGCCCGCCCCGGCGATGACGCCGTCTCTGAGCGCCTGCGCGAGTGCCGCACTGTCGACGATGGGGCCGCGCGCGGTGTTGATCAGAATTGCGTTCTTCTTCATGCGCGCGAGCTGTTCTTTGCCGATCAACCCAACCGTTTCAGCATTCTGCGGCAGATGCAGCGAGACGATGTCGCAGTTGGAGAGCAGTGTGTCAAGATCGGTATAAGTCACGCCCTCAACCGCCTTTTGGGTGCGGCTGTAAGCCAATACCTCGCAGCCGAACGCCTGCGCAATTCTGGCGACCCGCAGGCCGATGGCGCCGGTGCCGATAATGCCGAATTTTTTACCCTCCAGCTCAAAGCCGACAAGGCCGTTCTTAGTGCCCTCTTCGCGCACGACCTTATTGCAGGCAATCAGCCGGCGCTGCAGCGCAATGACAAGGCCGAATACAAGATCGGCAACCGCCACGGTGGAATAACCGGCGCAGTTGCAAACCGTAATATCATGGGCGCGGCAATAAGCCATGTCCACATGGTCAACGCCGGTGAAGGCGACGCAGATCATTTTAAGCTTGGGGCACTGGGACAGCACCTCCTCGCGGTATTTAAAATTGGACAGCACGACGATGTCGGCGTCACAGCTGCGCGCAATCAGCGTGGGGGCATCCTCAGCGCGGGTGTCGTAGAAAACCAGCTCGGCTCGATCGCCCAGCCTTTCGCGCGCCATTGCCTCAAGCTTTTGCTGCGGGATGCCGAGCGGCTCTAAAAATACCAGCTTCATAACTAAAACCTCCAGACAGATCATTTTGTACGGTTTTAGAATAGCACATTTTAGCATCAGCCACAATAATAGTGCTTTATATTTATGTTTGACATCACTTGAAATTTTAATTAGCACTCTTTATTATTGAGTGCTAATTAATTTACAATATATTCATACCTTTGGATGGCCGCAGGCTTATAATAAAGGCAGTACAAGGTAAAGGAGAGATTGTTGTGAATACCAATAAACTAACCCAGAAATCCGCAGAGGCGATTCAAAGCGCGCAATCGCTCGCTTTGCAGTATGGCAATACCCAAATAGAACAGGAGCACCTGCTTTATGCGCTGCTGTCACAGGATGGCGGCTTTCTGCCGCGTGTGCTGAGCGCCTCAGGCGTCGATGCCGACGGCCTGACCGCCGCCGCACTGTCGCTTTGCGAAAAGCTGCCCCGCGTCTCCGGCCCCGGCCGTGAGGCCGGCAAGGTCTATGTCTCGCAAGAGGTTGACAAGGCCCTGAACCGCGCCGAGGAGGACGCCAAGCGCCTTGGCGATGAATACACCTCGGTCGAGCATCTGCTGCTGGCGCTCATAGAAATGCCGAATGCGGCGCTTAAAAGCTTGTTCAAGTCCTTTCACGTAGCGGGCGAGCCTTATCTCAAGGCGCTGTCTCAGGTGCGCGGCAACACCCGCGTGACGACCGACAATCCCGAGGCGACCTACGAGGCGCTGAAAAAGTACGGCTACGATCTGGTGGAGCGCGCTCGCCAGAGCAAGCTTGACCCCGTTATCGGACGCGACGACGAAATCAGAAACGTCATCCGCATTCTGTCGCGTAAATCGAAGAACAACCCCTGCCTCATCGGCGAACCGGGCGTCGGCAAAACCGCCATTGCCGAAGGGCTGGCACAGCGCATCGTGCGCGGCGACGTGCCGGAATCGCTGCGCGACAAGACCATCTTCGCGCTCGATATGGGCGCGCTGGTCGCGGGCGCCAAATACCGCGGCGAGTTCGAAGAACGCTTAAAGGCCGTTCTAAACGAGGTCAAAGCCAGCGACGGGCGCATCATCCTGTTTATCGACGAGCTGCATACCATTGTCGGCGCGGGTAAAATCGAGGGCGCGATGGACGCGGGCAACCTTTTAAAGCCGATGCTGGCCCGCGGGGAGCTGCACTGCATCGGCGCGACGACGCTCAACGAGTACCGGCAATATATCGAAAAGGATTCGGCGCTTGAACGGCGCTTTCAGCCCGTTATGGTCGATGAGCCGAGCGTTGAGGACACCATTGCGATTTTGCGCGGGCTCAAAGAGCGCTACGAGGTTTACCACGGTGTGCGCATCTCCGACCCGGCCATCATTGCGGCGGCCACGTTGTCCGACCGGTATATCACCGACCGTTTTCTGCCCGATAAGGCGATTGATCTCATCGACGAGGCCTGCGCCATGCTGCGCACCGAGATCGACTCGATGCCCACTGAAATCGACGAGATCTCGCGTAAGATCATCCAGTACGAGATTGAGGAAGCCGCGCTTAAAAAGGAGACCGACGCTCAGTCCAAAGAGCGGCTGACCAATTTGCAACAGGAGCTCTCTCGCCTGCGCGACGCGATGAACGAGAAAAAAGCGCAGTGGGAGGAGGAGAAAAAAGCGATCTCCGGCGTGCACCGCCTGAAGGAAGAGATTGAAAAGACCAACGCCCAGATTGAAGCCGCCGAGCGCGGCTATGACCTGAACAAGGCGGCGGAGCTCAAATACGGCGCGCTGCCACAGCTACAAAAACAGCTGGCCGCCGAGGAGGAGAAGTCCTCAAGGGCCGGCGCTACCTCGCTGCTGCGCGACCGCGTCACCGACGAGGAGATCGCCCGAATTGTGGCGCGCTGGACCGGTATCCCGGTCGCAAAGCTCGTCGAGGGCGAGCGCGAAAAGCTGTTGGCGCTGCCCGAGGTGCTGCACCGCCGCGTCGTCGGTCAGGATGAGGCTATTGAGCGGGTCAGCGAGGCCATTCTGCGCTCTCGCGCGGGTATTGCCGACCCAAACCGCCCGATTGGTACCTTTTTGTTCTTAGGTCCCACCGGCGTGGGTAAAACCGAGCTTGCCAAGACGCTGGCCGAGGCGCTGTTTGACGACGAGCGCAACATGGTCAGAATCGACATGAGCGAGTATATGGAGAAATATTCGGTCTCCCGCCTTATCGGGGCGCCGCCCGGATATGTCGGCTACGACGAGGGCGGCCAGCTCACCGAGGCGGTGCGCAGAAAGCCGTATTCGGTCGTGCTGTTCGACGAGGTGGAAAAGGCGCATCCCGACGTCTTTAACGTGCTGTTGCAGGTGTTTGACGACGGCAGAATCACCGACTCGCAGGGGCGCACGGTGGATTTTAAAAACACCATCATTATCATGACCTCCAACCTCGGCTCGGACATTCTGCTTGAGTCGCTCGGCGCGGGCGGACATATCACCCCCGAAGCCGATGCGGCGGTGCACGCGCTGCTGCGCAGGAGCTTCCGCCCCGAGTTTTTAAACCGCATCGACGAGACGATCTTCTTTACGCCGCTCTCCAAGGCGCAGATCGGCGGCATCATCGACATGCTGATGGGCAGGCTGCAAAAGCGGCTGGCCGACCGGCAGATCAGCGTCACGCTGTCTGACAGCGCGCGGCAGTATATCGTCGACAACGGCTACGACCCCGCCTACGGCGCGCGTCCGCTGCGGCGTTTTTTGCAGTCGCGGGTTGAGACGCTGATCGGCCGTATGATCATTGCCGACGAAGTGCCAAGCGGCGCCCGGCTCACGGTGGATACCGGCCCGGAGGGATTGAAAATAACGGTCAACGTCGGATAGCGGCAGGCTTAAAGTTAAACATCCATCCTGTCAAAGAAGTGGATTTCATAAAGCTAAGCACCGGGGGAATAGTGTGAATGGGGAGCGGCGAGCCCCCACTTTCGCGTCGAGGCGCAGAAAGTGCGCCGGATTGCTCGCCCGCAGGCGACAAAACGGG
>JAEWMM010000320.1 GCA_023457175.1 Bacillota bacterium
TTGCATACGCATTCGCTCAGGCTGGCCACGAGGTCGTTCTCAGAACCCGTAAGCAGGAGACACTGGACAGCGCTATGAAGTACATGCATGGCACGCTGGCCAAAGCTGTTGCCAAGGGCAAAATGACCCAGGAAGAGATGGACGCCATCTATGGCCGCGTCACCCCCGCCACCGACCTCAACGCTATTGCCGATGTCGACTTCATCCTTGAGACCATTGCCGAGAATATGTCGGTCAAGAAGGACATCTTCGCCGAGCTCGACAAGCTCTGCAAGCCCGGCATTGTCTTTGGCACCAACACCTCGTCCCTTTCGATCACCGAGATCTCCAACGGCGTTGCGCACCCCGTTGTCGGCATGCACTTCTTTAATCCGCCCCCCGTTATGAAGCTGATTGAAGTCATTGCCGGTGAGAACACCCCTCAGGAAGCTGTTGATCAGGTTCTTGAGCTGACCAAGAGCATGGGCAAGGAGCCCGTCGCGGTTAAGGAGGCCCCCGGCTTCGTCGTTAACCGTATCCTGATCCCCATGATCAACGAGGCAATCGGCATCTATGCCGAGGGCGTTGCCACCGTTGACGGCATTGACACCGCTATGAAGCTTGGCGCCAACCACCCGATCGGCCCGCTGGCTCTCGGCGATATGATCGGCCTTGACGTTTGCCTCGCCATCATGAACGTTATGTACTCCGAGACCGGCGACCCCAAGTACCGCCCCCACGGCCTGCTCAAGAAGATGGTTCGTGCCGGCAAGCTTGGCAAGAAGTCGGGCGTTGGCTTCTACGATTACTCCGCAAAGTAAGCTTAACCGATTCATGCGCCCCCCCGTTGCAGGGGCGGCGCATTTCTATACACTAAAAACGACGCGCTTGGGATCCACCGGAAAAACCATACGATACGCAAAAAAGCCGCCGGTACAATGTCCGGCGGCTTTAGCATAAATTGCGCATTTAATTTGAAGGTCTAAACGGATAAGGCAGCAGGTTTTCTGTGGCAGCCAACCATAACCAAACAACTTAAAAATCGGATTGTCTTTGCGGTCTGTTTTGCGCCTCGCCGCAAGTCAACACGCCTGCATCCTCTGCCTTGTCAGACGCAAAATATGCCCGCCAATTCTGTCCCTTCGAGTTGTTTGACCACAAATCACCGGCAACACTGTTGCTTGCAAAGCAGAAAAGCCGTCTCAAAGAGCGTGCCGCTTTTCAGCGTGCTATTAAACCCGGAATGCAAGCCGGTCTTAGATAACGGCATGACTGTGCCACTTGCTGCCCATGAACCGCACAATATAGAAAGCTGTACGTACCACCCAGTCGAAGATCATGGCAAGCCATACGCCAACAACACCCATATTAAAGTAACGGGCAAACACATAGCTTAAGCCGATGCGGCAGGTCCACATGACCGCAACCGAAACCACCATGGTAAACTTCACGTCGCCCGCGGCACGCAGGCCGTTTGGCAGCGTAAAGGCGGTGGGCCAAAACAACACCCAGAAACCCGCGTGCATGGTGCTGATAATAATAGCAAGCTGCGCCGTCTGCGGTGAGAGCGAAAAGAATCCGACAAGCTGCTTCATAAACAGCACCGCCAGAATATTGGTTGCGCCGCCGACGATATAAGCCAGCTTCATCAGCTTTTTTATGTAGCTGCGCGCCTGGTCATAAGCGCCTGCGCCGATGCACTGGCCCACAATTGTGATCATCCCAAGGCCCACCGCCGAGCCGGGAATGCAGGCGGTCGAGGCAATGCTGTTGCCGACGGCATTGGCTGTAATGGCAACGGTACCGAACGATGCGATCAGCCCCGACACCATCAGCTTACCGAAATGGAACATGCCGTTCTCAAGGCCGGTCGGCACGCCGATGCGCAGAATCGTGCCTACCATTTTGGGCCGAAAACGCAGCGGCAATATCCGGTCGACATACACCCGGTTGCGGCAGTCCTTGATGAGATACAGCATAACGGCCGCTCCTACAGCGCGCGCAATCAGTGTGCCGAGTCCGACGGCGCGCGCGCCCATGTTATAGCCAAACAGAAAAATGGCGTTGCCGCCTATGTTAAGCAGGTTCATCATAAGTGCGGTCAGCATGGATATACGCGAGTTGCCCTGCGAGCGGAACAGTGCCGCGCCGGCATTATATATCGCAAAAAACGGGAAGGAAAATGCCGTCAAATAAAAATATTCCTGTGCCGACGCCATAACGGCAGGCTCGACGGTATGATAGACCAGCCGTAAAATGCTCAAACGCCAGGTCATGCAGATGGCGGCAACCGCCATGCCGATGGCGCCCATAACCAAAAACAGCTGCTTGGCCGCCTCACAGGCCGCGGACTTATCCTGCCGTCCAAGGTATTGCGCCACCACGATGGCGCCACCGGTTGCAAGCGCGGCAAAAACCTGCACCAGCAGCATATTAATGGCGTCGACAATTGAAACGCCGGACACCACCGTCTCACCGACATAGGCCACCATGACCGTATCGGCCAAGCCGATCGTAACAGCCAGCGCCTGCTCCACAATAAGCGGTATCATCAGGCGCGTAATATCTTTGTTGGAAAACACGCTAAAATCTCCTCTGCTGATATTGGCACAGCCCCACGCGCCTAGTTTATTTTAGATTCCACCACCAGCAGCGTGCCGTCCAAAACGCTGACCCTGCCCATTGGTTCTATAATGTGATTGCCCAGCCCAAGGGGGAATGTCTCGGTAACCACCGCGTCGTTGAGCGGATACTGCATACCCTTTAGCGTAACCCCAACCGCTTTGCCGGCATAAGCGAATATCGAAAAAGTATACGCATTGTCACGGGGAATATTAAGCGTGCCGTTTTTTAAAAGCTGCACCCTGTCCCGCGGGCCGATCAAAATACCGCTGGCGCCAAGATCCTCTAAAAAGGCCAGCGCTTGCAGATTAGCCAGCGTATGGTCGAGTCTGCCGCCCAGCGCAAACAGCAGCACAAACCGCCTGTAGCCGCGCCGCAGCCCCTCGCGCAGCGCAAGCATGCTGTCGGTGTCATCCTTTTCTACCGGAAAACGCAACGTCTCAACCGAATCGGGCAACGGCTCACGGTAGGAATCAAAATCCCCGATCAGAAGATCGGGGGTGATGCCGCGGCGCTTTGCAGCTGTAAAACCTGCGTCACAGCAGATGATAAAATCTTCCGGCGTGGTCAAAAAGTCGATGTCGCCCTCCTCACCCGCGCAAAAAACCACACATCTGCGCTCCATGCTCACACCTCCCAGTCCTTGATCTGTCTGGCCTCTTCATACATTTCAAGATAGCTTTCGTGCCGGGACGAAGCAACCTCACCCGACTGCACCGCTGCAAGCACCGCGCAGCCCTTTTCCTTGGTATGCGAGCAGCCGGTAAAGCGGCACCGGCCTAAGTAAGGCGCAAACTCTCGAAAGCACAGCTCAAGCGCATCCTTTTTGATCAGCTCAAGCTGCGCCGTCTCAAGCGAAGAAAAGCCCGGTGTGTCGGCAATGAGGCCGCCGCAAAGCGCAAACAGCTCGGTGACGCGGGTCGTGTGCCGTCCGCGCCCCAGCTTCTGGCTTGTTTCGCCTGTTTTAAGCGCCAGAGCGGGATCAATCGCGTTTAAAAGCGTCGATTTGCCCACGCCGGTGTTGCCGGCCAGCACACAAAGCCGCCCTTCGATCAACGCGGCAACCGCCTGCGGCGAATCGGCCAGACTATTGAGGCACATGACCTCGTAGCCAACCGAACGGTATAGGCGATGCAGCGCACCGGTATCCGCAAGGTCGGCCTTGGTCACCACAATGGCCGCGTCTATACCCTTATATTCGGCGATAGCCAGCATTTTGTCCACCACCAGAAGATTTGGCGCCGGGTCGGTAATCGAAAGAATGAGCAGCAGGCGGTCGATGTTGGCAACCGGCGGGCGAACAAGGCTGTTTTGGCGCGCCTTGAGACCGGTGACA
>JAEWMM010000321.1 GCA_023457175.1 Bacillota bacterium
AAATATATTGCGCCTCCCACAGAAAGTAGCTGAGTGCAATGAAGGAAACAATACCGGCTGCGGTTTTTGTTCTCAATACCGAAATAACAGGAATATCCTTGGCGTATGGATCACCGGCGAGCCGGTCTCGCAAAACACGCGAGGCAAGGAGCGAAATGATGCCGACAATCAGAAGTATCATCTGAAAGCACAGGGAGCTGTCCGCAAGTCTTAAATCTTCACTAAGTGAAGCGCGTGGGGTAATCGGCGCAATAGTCACAGCGTATCGCCCCTCCCTGTGTGTAATAATTCGGTGAACTTCAAAGCCACCCAGTCTTTTCCCCTATAGCAGTTTGGCGCATCAGCCTAACTGATAACGCCGGACTGCTTGCATGCGGCTGAACCTAAAGGTTTGCCCAAGCATCCGAATAATAAGTTCAACCGCAATATTTTCGACTGCCGCGTTGGCCGCCTTGTCACGCGACAGCCTGCCTTTGCCGTTCGCTTGCATCACGGAAAATAGCCGGACAAATACAAGGGCGCCTTTGAAGCCGGGCGATGATAATGTCGTTGGTATTATCATACTCTCGACGCCGTTTGGGTGTCACGTTGACGACAGAAAAGGGCCGGAGCGGCCTATTGCCGCTTCGGCCCTAAAATCTATTTTAGCATAATACAGTCAATGATAAAATGCGGCCGGTGCTTGGTCTCCTGATAGACCCGGCCGATATATTCGCCGATGACGCCAAGGCTTAAAAGCTGGATGCCCCCCAGCAGCCAGATCGACCCCATCAGGGTTGTCCAGCCCTGAACGGTGTAGCCCAGCAGCTTTTGCAGCACCAGCACCAGCAGTGCGACCACACTGGCAAAAAAGATCAGCGCGCCGGCTGCGGTGACCAGACGAATCGGCTTGATTGAAAAAGCGGTAATGCCGTCAAAGGCGAACAGCAGCATCTTTTTAAGCGGATATTTGCTGGTTCCCGCAAAGCGCTCATGCCGCTCATAGGTGACGATGGCGTGCCGATAGCCGATCAGCGGCACAATGCCGCGCAAAAACAGGTTGGCTTCGTTAAACTGCATCAGTCCCTCAAGCGCGCGGCGTGAAAGCAGCCGGTAGTCGGCATGGTTGTCGACGATATCGACACCCAGCGCCTGCATCAGCTTATAAAAGCCCCCGGCCGTCGTGCGCTTAAAAATCGTGTCGGTATCGCGTTTGGAGCGCACGCCGTACACGACGTCGCAGCCGTCCTGAAAATGCGCCACCATTTCGTCGATGGCGTCAACGTCGTCCTGCAGGTCGGCGTCGAGGCTGATGGCGGCGTCGCAATGGTCCTTTGCCACCGTTAAGCCGGCCAGCAGCGCGTTTTGATGCCCCTTGTTGCGCGAAAGCTTAACGCCGCCAAAATGCGCATCCTGCTGCGACAATGCTTCAATAATATGCCAGGTGTCGTCGCGGCTGCCGTCGTCCACAAACAGAATGCGGCTTTTATCGTCAATTTTGCCCGCCTGCGCCATCGCTGCCAGCTTTGCGCGCAGACGCGAGGCGGTCTCGGGCAGAACCTCCTGCTCGTTATAGCAGGGGACGACAAGATAGAGCACGGTTGTCATGGCGCATCCTCCTCGGTGTCGGGTGGAATATAGGGCAGTTCGTCGAGCGTTTCAAGATATTCCTCAAGCGAACGGGGCCGCTGTGCCGGTGGTGTTTGGGGCGGGGCGGGGGTCGAAACGTACGGAACAACCGGTCGGTTTTTGTGCAGCAGCAGCGCCAGCAACAGGTAAAGCGCCAGCACTGCCAGTGCCGACAGCGTTATTTTAACGCCCAGCGCCAGCCCGGGGGTGACGTAATCAAAGCGGATGGTCGCCTCGCCCGCGGGCACACGCACCGCCATAAAGCCGACATTCGCCTTTTCGATTAGCACCGGAACGCCGTTGACGGCGGCCCGCCAGCCCTTGTCGTACGGCACCGAAAAAAACATCAGGCGTTCCTGCGGAAGATTGGCCGTGGCCGTAAAGCCTCGATTATCAATGACAAAGCTGTCGGCCGAAAGGTCGTAGCGTTCGTCGATCGCGCTGTGGAGTCCGCTCTCGGAAATTGCGCCGTAGTCCGCCTCCGAAAGCTCCTCGATAATATCAAAGTTACGGATGATAGCGGCATCCGAAAGCTCAAGCGCGTGCAGCATGTGGCGTACCTTCTGCTCGCCTGAAAGCGGCTTCATCGCCTCCCCGTTGACGGCATATTCATAAGCGAAGCCCATCGGCAGGTAGTCGCTGCTTTGGTAAATGTTGTAGCCCAGCTGCTCGTCATAAAAGGTATAGTCGGGCATCGGGGCCTGCTCTTTGTTGTTGGCGTCGATGAACAGCCAGCGCACCGAGAGCAGCACGCGCAGCGCCGTGTATTCGGTCGAAGGCTTTGACGAGACGTCGCGCTTGATGCCGACATAGGGGTAAAACTCCATAATCGAAGCAGGCACAATGGAATGGAAGGCCTGAATATTCGGCAGACCCCAAAACATGCCGAGGTTGTCCATACAATCGTATAAATCGCTGCGGGCAAAGGGTGCGTCGGGCAGATCCAGCGTCTTTCTGCCGTCGAGCGCCACATCCACAAACCAGTTGTCCCGCTCCTTGCTGCTCTTGCCGCTGATCAGATATCCGGTTGTAAACGCCACGATGATAAACGACAAAAAGATGCAGGTCACACGCTGAAAGGCCGGGTTCTCGCGCAACAAAAACAGCAGGATGGCCGAAAGCAGCAGACAGAGCACGGCGGCAAAGACAATCAGCCAAAAGCCGGCCGCATTGTCATACAGGCCAAAGGTGAAATTGCCCTCCTTGTCTGCGACGGGGGAAAAGGCAACCGCGGCCGAGATGACAAAGATAAAGCCTGCCGTCCAGCGCCAGCCGCTTTTTAGGCCCAGCCGCATCGCGGCAGTGTCGCGTTCCTCCAGCGCGGTGGCGGTTGCGACGCACATCATAAGCACCGGCATGTAGAACCACCGCGCGTAGTACGAGTGGTTAAACAGCACAAAGGCGGCGTTAAACGCCGGAACAAGCGCCATAATCATCGAGAGGATGATCAGACGCTTATGAAAATTCTGACGCTTGGCCACGCAGAAGGCGATGACGCCCGAGGTCGAAAACAAGGGCAGCCACGCCGAGAGCGACGCCCATTTCGCCCCCATATCGGGGAAGAAGTTCGGGCGCGAGGGCAGCTCGGGCGGGAAGAAAAAGCTCTGAATAATGGCGGGCAGGCGTTGATTAAAGCCGTACACCCACATCAGCCAGCCGTTGATCAGGTTGTCGGCCCCGGTGCGCGGATTGCCCATCAGCGCCAGCACCGAGGGGAGCAGTCCGACAGCGGCCAGCGCCACGCCCAACAGCGCCTCAAACGCGATGCGAATAAATTTTGCGACACTACATCCCCACCCGCCGGTGACGATGCGGACGATGACATAAAGCAGGACGAAAACGGACTCGCCGATGAAAAACCAGTAGTTAATCAGGCAGTTGATGGCGACCGTCGCCGCAAAAAAGCCGCGTCGGTCATTGACCACCAGCTCTTCGAGCGCCACCAGCAGCAGCGGAAAAAAGACGCAGACATCGTGGAAGTGATTAAAGAAAATGTTAAAGGTCATAAAGCCTGAAAAGGCATATAAAACCGCGCCGACAACAGCCCAGTTGACGTCCCGGACAAACCGCTTGATATAAAGGTAAGCCGTCAGCGAGGCGCAGGCCGTTTTAAGCATTAGCAGCGGCGCCATAAGATGTGGCACAAAGTTGG
>JAEWMM010000322.1 GCA_023457175.1 Bacillota bacterium
GGTTAAGATTGCCTCACAGGCCACGCCGCCGGTTTGCCGCATTATGGACTACGGCAAATACCGGTTTGAGCAGGCCAAAAGAGATAAGGAAGCCCGTAAAAACCAAAAGATTATCGAAACAAAGGAAATCCGCCTTTCGCTTAATATCGATATTGGGGATTTCAATACAAAGGTTAAACAGGCGACCAAGTTCCTTGCCGAGGGTAACAAGCTGAAGGTTTCTATCCGCTTTCGCGGCCGAGAAATGGCGCATCCCGAGATCGGGCTTGAGGTCATGGACCGGTTTGCAAAGGCGATTGCGGACTGCGGCAATATAGAAAAGGCCGCCAAGCTTGAGGGACGCCACATGCTGATGTTTGTCGCCTCAAAACAACCTGCGAAGTAAAATTATTTGGGAGGAAATATAAGATGCCGAAGATCAAGACCCATTCGGGCGCTAAAAAGCGTTTCAAGCTGACCAAAACCGGAAAGGTTAAGCGCGCCTGTGCATTCAAGCGCCACATTCTGACCAAGAAGGACACCAAGCGTACCCGCAGACTGCGCCAGGGCGCCATGACCGACGCGACCAACGTCAAGGCCATCAAGCTTCTGATTCCCTATAAATAAACAATAATAACAACCCAACGGAGGTATAAAATATGGCTCGTGTTAAGGGCGCTATGATGACTAGAAAGCGCAGAAAAAAGGTATTAAAGCTTGCCAAGGGCTATTTTGGCGGCAAGAGCAGACTGTTTAAAACCGCAAAACAGGCGGTTATGAAGTCCGGCGTGTATGCATATATCGGCAGAAAGCAGAAGAAGAGAAACTTCCGTCAGCTGTGGATTACCCGTATCTCGGCTGCCTGCCGCATGAACAATATGAACTATTCCACCTTTATGGACGGACTGAAAAAGGCCGGCGTCGAGCTCAACCGCAAGATGCTTTCCGAAATCGCCATTGCCGATCCCGCGGCGTTCGCCTCGCTTGTCGAAAAGGCAAAGGCAGCCCGTTAATCAGAACCCCCAAACGTCCGGCTGATGATCAGACCGGACGTTTGTGCTAGGGACGCACTGGAAAAAATGACCGTCATCCGTAAAACAGACGCCTTAAAATGTGTCTGGACGGGTTTTGGCGGGCAGGTGCACGTCCGGCTTTTGGCACGGAAGACGCGCCGCTTCGACGCCGTTTTGTGGGGCTGCCCCTTTTGCGGGGGGCGAGGATTGAACGAAAGACATTGGAGGCTCCATGCTCGAAATCACCTCTAAGGACAACCCCAAAATTAAGGAATTCAGAAAGCTTTGCACCAGCCGGAAGCACCGCCTGCAGTCGCAGCGGTTCGCATTGGAGGGCGCAAGGCTTGTGTGCGATGCGCTAAAAAGCGACGCCGAGCTGCTGACGCTCATGGTCACCGACGGCGGCATGCGGCGTCTGGGCGACGACTTTGACCGGCTGGCGATAAAAGCGCGCGAGACGCTGCTGCTTTCCGACCCGTTGGCGCAAACGCTGGCCGAGACCGAGTCGCCGCAGGGGGTGTTTGCCATCTGCGCAGGCCGGCTGTTTTTACCGGAATTGCCAAAAGCCGTGCCAAACGGCGCGTTGCTGCTCTGTTCACTTCAGGACCCGGGCAACGTCGGGACGATATTGCGCTCGGCAGACGCGTTTGGGCTTTCCGCCGTCATTATGACCACCGACTGCCCCGACCCGGCCGCGCCCAAGGTGCTGCGCGCCTCAATGGGCGCCGCGCTGCGAATACCGGTCTACTGCGTTGACGATGCCGGAGCAGCCGTTTGCGCGCTGCGCCGGAGCGGCATGGCGGTCTACGCCGCCGCCTTGGGCGACGAAAGCGTGCCGGTTGACGCCGTTTCGCTTAATAATGCCGCCGTCGCTATCGGCAACGAGGGCGCGGGGCTGCCGCCGCCGGTGCAAGACGTCTGCACCGGACGGGTGATACTGCCCATCTGCGAACAGAGCGAATCGCTCAACGCCGCGATGGCGGCCACCGTTTTTGCGTGGGAGCTTTCGCGCCGTGTGAGAGAAACCGCGAAAGGAGCGAGCGGCCGATGACCTATCCGCATCACGCGCGGGAATGGCTGTGGATGCAGCAGACCTTCGGCATCGGGACAACCCGTGCGCACGAGGTGCTGACGCGCTACGGCACGGCGCCAGAGCTGCTTTCCCTTTCAAAATCGCGCGTCGCTTCAGACTTGTTTTTAACCGATGCCGAGAAATCCGCGCTGCTGTCGCCCTCCTTTGCCGGGGCGGAGCGGATATTATCAGCCACCGAGGCATTCGGGGCAGCCGTGTTGACCCCCGACTCCCCCGAATACCCCGAGGGATTTAGGCATATTCATTCGATGCCGCTGATTTTATACGCGCTTGGCGATATTTCGCTGCTGCGCGAGCATTATCTGATTTCTATGGTCGGAACCCGCACGCCCGATGAATACGGCATAGCCGCCGCGAAAAAACTAAGCGGAGACATTGCGTCGCTCGGCGGCGTCGTGGTCAGCGGCATGGCGCACGGCATCGACGCCGCCTGCCACCGCGCGGCGCTTGAAGCAGGCGGCAAAACCGTCGCGTTTATCGCAGCCGGGCTGGACATCGATTACCCCAAGCGCAACCGCGCGCTGCGCGGCCTCATCGAGCAGCCCCAAAACGGGCTGGTGCTGACCGAATATCCGCTGGAAACGCCGCCCTTCGCCACACACTTTCCGCTGAGAAACCGCCTGATCTCCGGCGCGTCGGTAGCCACCGTTATTGTGCAGAGCAAGCGTAAAAGCGGCACAATGCTCACAGCCGGGCACGCGCTGACACAAAACCGCGACCTTTTCGCGGTGCCGGGCAGCATTTTTTCGCCGTTGTCCGAAGGGGGCAACCATCTGCTTTCGCAAGGGGCGGAGCCCGCCCTGTCCGCCGCCGATATTCTGCTGCGGTATATCCCGGTGTACGGCTACCCGCTGACCCCGCCGCCCGCGCGGCAAACGTCATTGTTTTCAGACAGCGCGCCGCAGCCTCCTCCCCTAAAAGCGCCCCGGTGCGCCGAGAAAAAAGACGAGGCCCGGCTGCCCGACTATCTGACCGCACAGCAGCTTGCGGTGATAAACAGCCTGCAAAACGGCCCTGTGGCGATAGAAGCGCTCTGCGAGGCGACAAGCCTTGCGGCAGGGACGCTTTTGACGCTGCTGACCGGCCTTGAGCTGTTCGGGCTTATCAAAATGCTGCCGGGACGAATGGTGGCGCGTTGCATAGTATAATACTAATATTCCATTAAAAGGCAGGTATCTTGGCGGCATATTTTCCGCCCTGCTGCGTAATCAAGGTCGACGGGCAGGCAGCCCGCTGCCCTTTCTGTCCCGGCAGGACATCAAATCTGCACGCCGATCTATTCCGCTTTATTTATTCCTGAATGGTGCGCAACGGTTTGCCCTCGCGGGGCTTGTTGCCTTTTAATGCGCACATATACCATTCGCTTATGCTCACGGTATATTAGTATCAAGTAAAATTCTTTGAAAGACGAAATAGGTGAACGAATATATGTCTAATCTGGTCATCGTAGAGTCGCCTGCCAAGGCTAAAACGATTCAAAAATATCTGGGCAAGGACTTTTCGGTCATTGCCTCAATGGGGCATGTCCGCGACCTGCCTAAATCGAAGCTTGGCGTCGACGTTGAGCATGGCTTTGCGCCGCAGTATCAGGAGATAAAGGGCAAGGAGACGCTCGTGTCGGAGCTTAAATCCGCCGCGAAAAAGGCCGACGCCGTTTATCTCGCAACCGACCCCGACCGTGAGGGCGAGGCGATTTCGTGGCATCTGGCGCAGATGCTCGGGCTGCCGCTGGATGAAAAAAACCGCGTTACCTTTAACGAAATTACCAAAAGCGGCATCAAAAGCGGAATGGCCGCCCCGCGTGAGATTAACCAGAGCCTCGTCGACGCGCAGCAGGCGCGCCGCATCTTAGACCGTATCGTCGGCTACAAGCTGTCGCCGTTTTTGTGGAAAAAGGTGCGCCGGGGCCTGTCTGCGGGCCGTGTACAGTCGGTGGCGGTGCGCCTGATCGTCGACCGCGAGGAGCAGGTACGCGCCTTTGTGGCCGAGGAATACTGGACGGTGGATGCCAAGCTCTCGGCCCTCTCGGCTAAAAAGGGCTTCGATGTCCGGCTGGCGCTTAAAAACGGCGAAAAAATTGAGCTGCATAACGAAGATGAGGCCAACGCGGTTCTCTCGGATATTAAGGGCGCCCAATGGCAGGTGACCAACGTTAAAAAGAGCGTGCGCCGCCGACTGCCCGCGCCGCCGTTCATCACCTCAACCTTGCAGCAGGAGGCTTCGCGCAAGCTGGGCTTTCAGGCGCGCCGCACCATGAAGGTGGCGCAGGAGCTGTACGAGGGCGTCGAGCTTGAGGGCCACGGCGCCGTGGGTCTCATCACCTACATGAGAACCGACTCTCTGCGCATCTCCGAAGAGGCGCAGCAGGCCGCTGAGGATTATATCAAATCACACTATTCCAAGGAATATTTGCCCTCGACCCGCCGGGTCTACAAGAGCAAGAACAACGCGCAGGGCGCGCACGAGGCCATCCGCCCCTCAATGCCTGAAATCACGCCTGAGGAGGCTAAAAAGAGCCTCTCCGCCGAGCAATATAAGCTTTATAAGCTCATCTGGGAGCGGTTTATCGCCAGCCAGATGGCCAACGCCATGCTCGATACCATGTCGGTCGACATTGCCGCGGGCGCTTATACCTTTAAGGCGTCGGGCTATGCCGTCAAATTTGACGGCTTCACCGTGCTGTACGAAGAGAGCCGCGACGAAGCGGACGAAAAATCCACGGCGCTGCCGCCGCTGGCCGAGGGCGATCTGCTCAACATGCAAAAGGTGGACGCCAACCAGCACTTTACCCAGCCGCCCGCGCGTTATTCCGAAGCGTCGCTGATCAAGGCGCTTGAGGAAAACGGCATTGGCCGGCCGTCAACCTACGCGCCGACCATTTCGACCATCATCGACCGCGGCTATGTCGAGCGCAACGCCAAAACGCTGATGCCCACCCCGCTGGGCGAGACGGTGACGGGACTGCTGCGTGAGCAGTTTAAGCACATTGTCGACGTCAAGTTTACCGCCGGTATGGAAGGCGACCTTGACCGCGTCGAGAATGGTGAGGATGACTGGGTCAAAACGCTTGATACCTTTTATAGCGATTTTGAGACGACGCTGAAAACCGCCGAAAAGCAGATGGAGGGCGTGCGCGTTAAAGTGCCCGACGAGGAGACCGAGGAGGTCTGCGAGCTTTGCGGGCGCAAAATGGTCATTAAATCGGGCCGCTTTGGCAAGTTTCTGGCCTGCCCGGGCTATCCCGAATGCAAGAATACCAAAAAAATCGTACAGAAAACCGGCGGCTTCTGCCCCAAATGCGGCGGCGAGATGCTGACCAAAAAATCCAAAAAAGGCCGCAGCTTCTTTGGCTGCGCCAACTTCCCGAACTGCGATTTCATGACTTGGGATAAGCCGCTGCCCGACAAATGCCCCAAGTGCGGCGCGTCACTCTTTAAAAAGGCGGGACGCAACGGCGGCATTATCTGCCACAAGGAAGGCTGCGGCTACACGCGCGCCGCCGACAAATCGGAGAAGGCCGAATGAGCGCTATTTCAATTTCGGCCTCAGTCTCGGTCATCGGCGCGGGGCTTGCGGGATGCGAGGCGGCTTGGGCGCTCGCGCAGCGCGGCGTTGCAGTCACGCTTTACGAGATGAAGC
>JAEWMM010000323.1 GCA_023457175.1 Bacillota bacterium
TTGGTGTTGTCGCCGCCGCCCATGCCGTCGACTATGCCCGCCGCAAAGGCGATGACGTTTTTAAGCGCGCCGCCGAGCTCCACCCCGACAACGTCGTCACTCGTGTAGATGCGGATGTGGGTCTGTGCCGTTAAGTCCTGAATTTTTTGCGCGGCAGCCAGCGATTTGCTCGCCGCCACCAGCACCGTGGGTATGTCACGCGAAATCTCCTCAGCGTGAGAGGGGCCGGACAGCGCAACGAAAGAGCTTTCGGGCAGCTCCTGCGCCACCACCTCATGCAGCGGCAGCAGCGTGCCGGGCTCTAAGCCCTTGGAGGTACAGGCTACCGGCGTTTCGACGGAAAGCCTGCCCGCAAGCTGCTTGGCCGCCCCGCGCACACCGATAGTCGGCGTTGCGATGATGACGGCATCGGCCGTCTCGACGCCGTCTACTGTATCTACAATTTGGATGGCTTCGGGGATTTTAATGCCCTTTAAAAGCTGCACATGCTCGCGCGCCTGCCGGATACGGCCATTCTCTTCCTTGCTCCAGCCCCAGAGCCATACCTCGTGCCCGACGTTCGACATTGCCACCGCCATCGCGGTACCCATGCCGCCCGCGCCTAGGATGTATAGTTTTGCCATAAGATGGCACCTCCTGTCCTAACCATTTGGATTTTATATTGTTTGCCATTCGGGATGCTTTAAGAGGGCAGTCCATTTTTTATAACACGACAATTTACAAAGTCCAGACTCCATTGCGAGCCATCCTTAGAAAAACCATCGCATGTCCCTATAATGGTGACACTGTCCCCCACACGAATAGAGAGCAACTCTTTAGTGTTGAAGCTTTTAAAATGCGCATAGGTCGGCACAACCGAGTTGATATAAATATGCCCATACTCGGCGTTGCCATATATATTGGCGGCTACCCCAGTAAATTTTACACGATGATTTAAATACGTTTCATTCCAAAGAAGACGGTTGTCATCATACTGCATGATCATATCGTCAAGAGACGCCTCTATTGCTTTGCTGTCAATATTTTGCCCTATTGGGCTGGCATAAAAGCCGCTGGTCAGCAGATTTTCAGCCGCCGCTATAACCTTGGGCGTATGCCCTGTCATCATTCCCACGACCAACAAGACTATAAAAATAGCAAGGACTTCCAGTTTCGTCACTTTAATGGTGCGCATTTTAGCCCCACAAGTCGCACAACGCTTCTGCGGTTTATCATAGACCATCCCACATTTTTTACAGGTATAGTTTTTGGGCGCATTGTTCGTATCGTTTGTGATCACCGCAGCAGCTCTCTGCTCTTCGCTCATTAAAACACCCCTATCATAATTTTAAGCTGTTTTAAAACACGCTTATACTGCTTATTTTGTAGCTTACAGCCTGTTCGGCGGGGCCGGACAGCAGCGCAGAGAACTTCCAGATAACCCCGGTTCAAAATCTCTGGTATAGGCCGTCGCCGTTGATGTCTGATTATTTTCGCTTTGGAAGCGGCATCATAAAGCGCCACCTCAGCCCCCGCACCGGTACAGATAACGCTACTAATATTCTCGAGAGTGCAGGCAAAATGAAATTACATCATCGGCATACTGCACCGTCACGCCTTGTTTCAGCGCCATGTAAGCATTCGCAGGCGCGGCCGACGGCAGTTCAATCAAAGCGGGCGTTACCTTGGCGCATCCTGTCGGGCCGTTATGCACCGACACCTTTTGTTATAATACCAAACCCCATCCACAAATACAAGAAGCCGACCCCTTCTTTTTTGGTGCCGGCTTCTTTATGATACAATTAATATATACGTTATTCCCCTCGCTCGCGCGATATAATCCGCACCGGCGTGCCCTTGAGTCCGAACGACTCTCGAATCTGATTCTCGAGATAGCGCTGGTACGAAAAATGAAACAGCTCCTTCTTGTTGACAAAGCAGACAAAGGTAGGCGGGCGGGTGGCAGGCTGGGTAATATAATAAATCTTCAGCCGCTTGCCCTTGTCGGAGGGCGGTTGCACACGGGCTGTCGCGTGGGCCAGCAGGTCGTTGAGCGCACCGGTGGTGACGCGCATCGCGTTATTCGCCGATACCTGATTGATCAGCTCAAACAGCTTGTCGACGCGCTGCCCCGTCTTGGCCGAGATGAAAATAAACGGCACATAGCTCATAAACGAAAAATCGTTTTCAAGCTTGCGCTGATATTCAATCATCGTCTTGTCGTCCTTTTCGATCGCATCCCACTTGTTCACCGCCACAATGCAGCCCTTGCCCTGCTCGTGAGCGTAGCCCGCGATCTTGGAGTCCTGCTCGGTGAAGCCCTCTATGGCGTCGATCATGATGACGCAGACCTCGGCGCGATCGACCGCCATATAGGCGCGCAGCACCGAATAGTGCTCGATCGACTCGGTCACCTTGTTCTTGCGGCGGATGCCCGCCGTGTCAATGAACAGATATTTGCCGTAGTCGTTCTCGATCTCGGTGTCGGTTGCGTCGCGGGTCGTGCCCGCGATGTCCGAAACGATCACCCGCTCCTCGCCCGCGATGCGGTTGATGATCGAGGACTTGCCCACGTTCGGCTTGCCGATGACCGCTACCGCGATGCGGTCGCTCTCAATATGCTCACGGTTCGAGAAGTCGATATGGCTGCATACCACGTCGAGCAGATCGCCGGTGCCGTGCCCGTGCAGCGACGAGACGGCGATGGGGTCGCCAAGACCCAGATTATAAAACTCGTAAAAATCGGGCGGCGGGTCGCCCACCCGGTCGCATTTGTTGACGCACAGCACAATCGGCTTGTTGCTTTTGAGCAGCATCGTGGCGACTTCCTGATCGGTCGCGGTCACACCGCTTTTTAAATCGACCACGAGGATAATGACCTCGGCGCTGTCAATGGCCAGCTGCGCCTGCCTGCGCATCTGAGAGAGAATGATATCGTCCGAAAACGGCTCGATGCCGCCGGTATCGACGAGCATGAACTCCCGGTCGAGCCATTCGCAGGGCGCGTAAATGCGGTCGCGGGTCACGCCGGGCGTGTCCTCTACAATGGCGAGCCGCCTGCCTGTCAGCTTATTGAACAGCGTCGATTTTCCCACGTTCGGGCGGCCGACTACCGCCACAACAGGTTTTGACATGGGCTTTGCGCCTCCTTTCTATTCCACAAGCGCTTCGGCCAGCGAAGCGCCGTCATCCTGCACCACCCTGACCGGAATGCCCAGCGCGCCGGAAACATCCTCCGGTGTGGTGTCGTCCAAAAATTTATCCTGCTCCCGCCTGAGCATGCAGGAGGGAATAATGAGCAGGTCGCCCAGCGGGCGGTTTTTAAGCTCGGCAATAATGTCGCTGCCGGTGACCAGCCCCGTCACCGTGATGCGTCCGCCAAAAAAACGGCTCGGGATCGGGAACACCTCTGCCTTTAGCGCCGGGGCGCATTCCTGCGCTTTGGCGCACAGCTTTTTAATCGAGTCGCCCGCGGCGACGCCAGTTGCGATCGAGACGCGGCGCGGTGTGTCATTCGGCTCCAAAAGCGGGAGCAGACCGCAAAACTCCAGCTCGGTGTTGGCGATAAGCCCCACACCGTTTTCAAGATTCGCAAAATCGCCGTAATACTCCGCGCGAGGAATGGGTCGCCCAGCCAGCAGAAAAAACTCGTCCGCGGGGTAACCGACCCGCATGCCGTGGCGCTCAAACCAGCGATCGGCGTATTTTTCAATCGTATCGATCGTCTGCGCCGCCTCCTGCCGCGTAAAAGGGCGCAGCGGCAACAGTCCGTCGCGGTAGGCAGTCAGGCCGACCGGCACGCAGGCGATCGACTGAATTTTGGGTACGAGCGGATCGAGATCCGAAAGGGTACGCTCAAGCGCCACGCCATCGTTATACCCCGGACAGAGTACAAGCTGGGTATTGATTTTAATATTCCCCTCGCACAGCCGGTACAGTCGTTGCAGGGCGCTGCCCGCAAAGCGATTACCCATCATCTTGACCCGAAGATCAGGGTCGGTGGTATGCACCGAAATATTGATGGGGCTGATATGCATACGCAGAATCCGGTCGACATCGTGATCGGTCAGGTTGGTCAGCGTAATATAGTTGCCAAACAAAAATGACAGCCGGTCGTCATCGTCCTTAAAATAAATGCTCTCGCGCATGCCCTTGGGGTTTTGGTCGATAAAACAAAAGATGCATTTATTGCGGCAGCTGCGCTGCTTGTCCATCAGATAGGTTTCAAATTCCAGCCCCAGATCGTCATATTCCTCTTTTTTGATGGTAACGCTGTAAGGAGCGCCGTCGCGCACAAGAGAGAGGGTCAGTCTTTTGGCCGTCATATGAAAACGGTAATCGAGTACGTCGCTTATCTCTTCATTACCGATTTTAAGCAGCAGATCGCCGCTTTTGATACCGTGGCGCTGCGCGATGGAGCGCTTTTCAATCCCCGATATTTTGACTGCCATGCCGGCCCCCCTTTCTGTTGAGTTTGCCCTAAAATCGCCGTGATTTTTTAGCCGAAACGAAAAGTCGCCAA
>JAEWMM010000324.1 GCA_023457175.1 Bacillota bacterium
CCCCGTCACGGCGACGGGAATCAGCGTCAGCCCGCAGGCGGTGAGCACCGCGCCAAGGTTCAGCCTGCTGCACAGGGCGGCCCAGCCGAATAGCAGCAGCCCCACCGCCGCGCCCACGAGCGGAAAGCCCGCCATCATATAACGCATATTCTGTGCGTTCCAGTCGGTTTTGGGGACAGGCAGGCGCGAGAACATGGCAAAAGCCAGCGCAACAGATCGCAAAGCGCTCATACCCGCCCCCCTTTTAATACAATCGGAATACCGCATACCACCTCGACCACGTTGTCAAAGCGCGCGGCCAACGCCGCGTTGCAGCGGCCGAGCAGCCGAAGATAGCGTTGGGTATCGGCGTCGTAGTCAATACCGTCGGCAAAGACGTCGTTTGTTACCACTACCAGCCGACGGCTGCGGCGCGCGAGATGCGCAATGCCGTCTAAAATCGCGGCTTCGACCTCCTGCCCGGCCCCCTGCGGCGAAAACAGCTCGTTTGCCGCCAGATTTCCCAGACACTCCAGCAGAACCGAACAGCCTTCGGGCAGCTCGGCGTCGGGCAGCGCGCCCAGCGCGGTAAACCGCTCCAGCGTTGCAAACCCTTTGGCCGCACGCAGGGCGCGGTGGCGCGCAATGCGCGCGGCGGCCTCCCCGCCAAAGGGCTGCATCGTCGCAATATAAAGCTTGTTGCCGACGCCCTTGAGCAGCGACTCGGCATATGCGCTCTTGCCGCTTGCAGCCCCGCCGATAATCAGCGCCGTCATACGGTCACGGCGCCGTCAATCGCTTCGTCGGGGGCATCATAGGCGGCCATGCCGATCTGTTTAAAGGTCGCCATATTTTTATAAACCTCCAGCGCCATGTCGAGCATCGGCACAGCGCAGACAGCGCCCGTGCCTTCGCCAAGGTGCATACCGGCGGTTATCATCGGCTTGAGGCCGAGGGCCGCTAACAGCATGGCGGCGGCAGGCTCGGAGGAGACATGCGTCGCAATCATCGCCTGCGTCGAACCGGGGCAGAGCCGCGCGGCCAAAAGCGCCGCCACCGCGCTGATAAAGCCGTCTATCAGCACCGGCACGCGGTAAAGCGCGCCGCCCAGAAAAATGCCGGTCAGCCCCGCAATATCCAACCCGCCCAGCTTTTGCAGCACGTCAAACGGGTCGTCGGCTTGCGGCGCGTGCAGCCGCACCGCCGCCTGAATCACCCGGATCTTCTTGCGCATGGCCTGATCGCTCAAGCCCGCCCCGCGCCCGGTCACCTTGGTCACCGTCTTGCCGAGCAGCACCGCCGAGATGGCGCTGGCCGTGGTCGTGTTGCCAATGCCCATCTCGCCGGTCGCCAGCAGCTGATAGCCCTGCTGCTTGCAGCGGCGCACCAGCTCCATACCGCGCCGTATGGCCTGCTCGGCCTGCGCCGCCGTCATAGCGGCTTCTTTTGCAAGGTTGCGGGTGCCGCGCGAGACGGCGTAGTCCAAAAAGCCCTTGCTGTCGGGCGGATGGTTCATCCCCATATCCACCGCAAAAACGTCCATGCCCGCCCGCTTTGCCATATAGCGGATGCAGGCGTGCCCACTCGCAATATTTTCGGCCACCAGCGCCGTAATCTCGCTGCCGGTCTGGGTGACGCCCTCGGCCACCACGCCGTTGTCGGCGCAAAGCACCAGCACCGCCCGGCGCTGTATGACCGGCAGCTCGCTGCCGGTGAGCGCCGCGATTCTGATCACGGCCTCCTCAAGCAGGCCAAGGCTGCCGACCGGCTTTGCAATCGCATTCCAGCGCGCGCCGCAAAGCCGCGCCGCAGCGTTATCGGGGGATTTTATCTGTCGGTTAAGCTCCTGAAAGTCCATATCCTTCTCCATAAGCGGCCGCAGCGGCTAAAAAGTTTTTTGCCGCCGTGACATTTCCCTGCAAATAAAGGTGCGGAAAGCCCGCAAACAGGCTCGACGTGGCATGCACGGCGTCCCATGAACGGCCATCGGGCTTTTGCGCCTTAAACGCATCGCCGCAGCCGTCGCTCTGCCAGTAGTGAAATTCATGCGCTAAAAGCGCCTCGCCCGCGCAGCACAAGAGATTATTCCGCCGCGCCGCCAGCGTAATGTAGCCAAAGCGCCCCAGCCGGGTTCCGCCGGCCGCCGTTGCCGGAACAACGCCCGCCATCGGGTAAAAAACGCCTTTATCATCCTGCAATTGTTCATGCAGATATAAAAAACCGCCGCATTCGGCCAGGCAGGGCATGCCACCCGCAATTGCGTTGCGGATATCGGCCAGCATAGCCCTGTTTTGTGAGAGCCGCCCGGCGTGCAGCTCCGGATAACCGCCGCCAAGATACAACGCCTGTATATTTGACGGAAGGCTTCCATCGTTAAGCGGTGAGAAAAATACCAGCTCGGCGCCAAGCGCCTCAAACAACGAGAGGGTTTCGTCGTAATAAAAGCAAAAGGCGTCGTCTCGCGCAACAGCCAGCCGCACGCGATGCGGCAGCGGCGTAACGGCCTGCGGCATAAACTCCAGCGGCGGCGCGGCTTGCGCCAACCCAAGAAGCGCCTGCAGGTCGATGTGCTGCAACGCGGCCTCACCCAGTCGATCGAGCTTTTGCGATAAACCCGCTATTTCGTCGGCGGTTACCAACCCCAGATGGCGGCTTTGCAGCGTGCATTCCGGCAGCTCGGGCAGAAAGCCCAGCACCGGCAGTCCGGTTTCGTGCGCGATGACGGGGGCCGCACGGTCATAGAACGCCTTGGCGCATCGGTTTAAAATAACGCCCGCCAGCTGCGAGGGGCGGCGCAAGCTGTCAAAGCCGCGCACCGTCGCCGCAAGCGACAGCGCCGCGCCCTTGGCCGACAGCAGAAAAATAACCGGCGTATTCGTCGTGCGCGCCAAATTCCAGGCGCTGGCCGCGTCGGTCACACCAACGCCGTCGTAATAGCCCATCGCGCCCTCTATCAGCGCGACGTCACCGCTGCCGCCGCACTCGGCTAAAAGCCGGGTCGCCGTCGGCGCGTCCGAGAGAAAGAGATCAAGATTATAGCTGGGCAGCCCCAGTACCCTGCGGTGGAACATTGGGTCGATGTAGTCCGGGCCGCTTTTAAAGGCGACCGGATGCTTGCCCGCCAGCTCAAAGGCCCGCAGCAGCGCCAATGTCAGCGTCGTTTTACCCTGCCCGCTCGAAGGGGCGGCCAATAACAACCGCGGCAGCGTCTTAATCATATCTGTGCGCCACCCCCGCTGATAATATAAACCGGATTTTGCGCCGCCATAATATGATAACGCCCCAGCGGCTCGGCGCGGCTGACCGCCACCTGCACCGTCTCGGTATCCCGAAGATTCAGCTCGTTAAAAAGGCTGACCGCCTCGGCAATCGTCTCCAGCGTGACGGCGGCAACCACAAGGCGCACCTGCGGATTTTTCTCGATCAGCAGCGCGACAATCTCGCGCAGCCGGCCGCCGCTGCCGCCGATAAAGGCCGCGTCGGGCGCGGGCAGCATCCGCAATACGTCGGGCGCCATGCCCTCAATACAGGTCAGGTTAAATGCGCCCAGCCTCCTGGCGTTTTCGGTAATTAAGCGGCAGCCCTCGGCCTTTTTCTCAATAGCGTACACCCGGCCGGCGTCGAGCGAAAGCGCCGCTTCGACCGCCACCGAGCCGGTACCCGCACCAATGTCAAAGACAATATGGTTATCCAAAAGCCGCAGCTTTGAAAGCGCGACGGCGCGCACCTCGCTTTTGGTCATCGGAATATCGCCGCGGGTAAACGCCGCATCCGGCAGGCCGAAGCCCACCCGTTTTCTTCGCGCGGAGTTCTGCACCAGCAGCACCGACAGCGGCGAAAACCGCCGCTGCGCCAACTGCGCCGCCGTGCCGCTGTAAACCTGCTGCGCCGCGGCGCCTAAATCCGAGCCGACAAAAGCGTTGAGCGCCCCCAAGCCGCATTCGGTCAGCGTTTGGCACAGCGCGTCGGGCGTCTGCGCGCCGCCGGTGAGAAAAAAGCACTCGGCATGGCGCGAGACCTCGTGCGCCGCATTGCAGTCAGCCCCATGCGCCGAGCAGAGCCGCCAGCCCTGCCACGGCATTTGCAGCGCCGCGCTAAGCGCCTGCACGCTCGATATGCCCGGCAGCACCGTTACCTCGTGTCCGGTCAGCAGCGGCAGCAGCAGTCTGGCGCCGCTGTAAAAGCCGCTGTCTCCGCTCATGAGCACACAGGCGGAATCGGCCTGCGCGGCGTTGATAGCGGCGGCAATCTCTCCGGCGTTGACAGCGGCAATGCCGCGCGGCGGGGCAATGCCCGCGCTGTCAAGCAGCCGCGGCGCGCCGAGCACCAGCCCGGCGACATCCAGCGCCCGCTGTACGTCGGGCAGGCAGCCCTGCCAAACGCCCGTGCCATAGCCCGCAATTGTCACCCGCATCGCCCGTCCCCCTTTAAATAAAATATCGCTGTTCTCAAAAGTTTTCGGCTTCAGGTAGTACCGGCAAAAGGCGCACGTCATCGCTTAAATGCTCAGAATACGCGCCATATTGCTCACCGCCCCGCGCCGGTGTTCTTCATGGAATCTCCCACTGCTTTGCGCCTGAAACAGCGCCCTGATCGGTTGTCAGAAAGTCTGTCAGCTTTATTTTGAGTTGCTCTAGCGTATCGCCTGTGTCCTCAGGCCGCCTGACCAGAATTGTCTGCACGCCGCACGCCCTCGCGGCAGCCAGCTTTTCGGGGAAACCGCCCGGCGCGCCGCCGTCCTTGGTCACGAGCGTTTCGATACCAAGCTGCTCAAACAGCGCAACGTTGAGCGCCTGAGAAAACGGCCCCTGCATGGCGATAATATGGCTTTGCAAAAAGCCCAGCGCCGCGCATTGTTCAATTGCCTCGGCCGTGGGCAGCACGCGGGGGTAGCAGCGCCCGGCAAAATTGTGTATACGCGTATATTCCGCCAGTTCCTTAGAGCCGGTGGCGATCAGCACCCGGCCCGCGCTTTGATCAAGATGCCGCGCCGCCTGCGCCACCGACGAAACGACGACGCAGCCCTGCGCGTCGCTGCCCGGACGCAGCAGCCTGAAATATAAAAGCCCGGTTGCCCACGCCGCCGACCGAATGTTTCGGGTGACCTCACAGGCGTAGGGGTGGGTGGCGTCGATGACACAGTCAAAGCGCCGCTCTGTTATCAGCGCCGCCATACCCGCCGCATCGAGTCGCCCGACCCGAACGGTCAGCCGGTCGCAGGGCGGCAGCAGCGCTCCGGCATAGTCGCTGGCTACGCAGAGCGTCGCCTGTATATCCCGTTGCAGCAGCCAGTCAAGCAGCGGATGACTGTCCGCCGTTCCGCCAAAAATCAAAAGCTGCTTCATCGCTTCGCCTCATAGCCGCGCAGCGTTATCATTTTGCCGCCGAGCTCGACCGTTTTGCCGTTGCCGATGAAGACGGTGCAAAACATGCCCGCCGAAAAATCGCGCAGCTGCGACAGCGGCATCAGCCGGGCGGTTTCTCCATCGCGCCCGATGTTTTCGGCCACGCCGCAAAGGGTATCGCCGCCGCGGTATTGCAGCAGGATATCGCAGGCGCGCTGAAGATGGCCGGTGCGCTTTTTGCTGCCCGGATTGTATAGTACAACCGCAAAATCGCCCATGCCCGCGCCGTGCAGCCGCTTTTCGATCACGTCCCAGTCGACAAGCAGGTCGGAGAGCGAAATAACCGCATAATCCTGCATCAGCGGCGCGCCCAAAAGCGCCGCGCCGCTCTGCGCAGCCGTCACGCCCGCAATGATCTCAAGCGTGACCGGGCCGGAGGGCTCCCAAAGCTCATAGAGCAGCCCTGCCATGCCGTAAACGCCCGCGTCGCCGCTGCATACCATGGCGACATTCTGGCTTTCGGCGAATTTCAGCGCCGCGCGGCAGCGCTCAACCTCGCTTTTCATCGCGGTAGAGAAGTAGCGCTTATCCGGAAAGGACGGCCGCACCAGATCAATATAGGCGGTGTAGCCGCAGATTAAATCGCAGGCGGCCAGCGCGGCGCGCGCCGCACCGGTCATACCCTCGGCACGGCCGGGGCCGCTGCCCACAACAGATAGTTTCATTTTGTTCTCCTTTATAGCACCGCTTCTTACAGTGCTTTTAGAGCGTTTTCATAATGCGCACAATATGCGCGGCGCGGGCTACCGCCATCGTCACGCCGTCAAAGGCCCGCTTTTTGACCAGCAGCGCGCCTTTGCTGCCTAAAACCGCGCTGCGTTCGCAGACATTATCCACCCCCGTGGTTCGCCGCACAAAATCAGACGCGGTAAAGTCGCCGGGCAGCGCTGTGAGCGCCTGAGCCGAAAAGGTGACGAGCGGCAGCCCCGTATTATGGCAAAAATCCAGCAGCCCCGCCTCGTTGGCCTTAAGGTCTATGCTGCACACCTGACTAAAGGCGCGCGGCTCAAGGTTAAAATCTGCGCAAAGGCGGTTAAACGCCGCCTGTATGTCCGTCGCCGGCGTATATTTTTTGCAGCCGACGCCCAGCGTAAGAACCGGCGGGACAAGATGCAGCGCCGAATCCGCATTGGCTTTTATGCCAATTTTAACGTCGAAGGGCGGGTGATCGGTCAAGACAATCTGACCCTCAAGCGCAGGGTCGAGCACCGCCGCAAAGCTGCTTTTTAAGCGGATTGCCTCGTGAGACAGCAGCCGCGCCGAAACCTGCTTGATGCGCTCAGGGTTGCAGATGGCATAGCCCTGCTCGGCAGCCCAGCTGTCGACGGCAAAAAGGCCGTTGCAGTCGGTGGCGGTGGTAATAACCGCCTGCGCGTCCAGCAGCGCGGCCAGTCTTTTTGCCAACGCATTAGCCCCGCCGATATGGCCCGATAGAATCGGAATAACAAATTCGGCGCGTTCGTCGATGACCAGCACGGCCGGGTCACAGGTTTTGCTGTCTGCAAAGGGGGCGACCGCCCGCACGGCAATGCCCGCCGCGCCGATGAACAGCAGCGCGTCCGCCGTGTTAAAATGCTGCGCCGTCCAGTCGTGCAGCCCGTCCTTGGGGCAGCGCCCGGCGCTGCTTTCATCGGGCAGCAGCGCACGCAGCCGTTCTGCCAGCAGCAGCCCTTTTTCGGAAAATGCCAGCATCGCAAGCTTCATGCCTTACTGCGCCTCCCCTTTGCGAAAGGCGGTGGTAAAGGCGGGGTCGTAAAGCTTTGAGCGCGCGTAGTCCTCGCCTAAAAAGCCGCCCACCGTAATCAGCGCCGTATGTGTAATATCATTTTTTTGCGCCGTTTCATGCAGCGTGCCCACCGTGCAGCGCAGCACCCGTTCCTGAGGCCAGGTCGCCTTATAGACGATCGCCGCCGGGGTATCGGGGCCGTATCCGCCCGAAAGCAGCTCTTGCTGGAGCGCCTCGGTCAGCCCCGCGCTCAGAAAAACCACCATCGTCGCGCCGTGCGCCGCAAAGGCGGCAATGCTCTCGCGCGGCGGCACCGGCGTTTTGCCCGCCATGCGGGTGATGACGACGCTCTGGCTGACGCCGGGCAGCGTGTACTCCGCCTTTAAGGCCGCGGCCGCGCCGCAAAAGCTTGAAACGCCCGGCACATATTCGTAAGGAACGCCCGCTTGATCCAGCCGGTCCATCTGTTCGCGGATGGCGCCGTACAGGCAGGGGTCGCCGGTGTGCAGCCGCACGACGTTCTGCTGCTGCGCCGCGGCCGAAAGCATGACCGCCAAGACCTGCTCAAGCGTCATCTGCGCGCTGTTATAAACGGCGCAGTCCGGTTTTGCCATCTGCAAAAGCGCGGGGTTGACCAGACTGCCCGCATAGATAATGACATCGGCGTGCTCAATTAATCGCGCGCCGCGCAGCGTAATCAGGTCGACAGCGCCGCTGCCCGCCCCCACAAAGCTGACCAAAGCGTTCACTCCTTCACGATAACGGTTGTAAAGTAGCCCGACAGGTTAAAATTAAAATCCGCCGGAACGGTTTTCAGAAGCTTTTCGCCCGGCAGGCCGCAGTTTTGAACCAGCATGGCTTTGTCGAGCAGCCCCAGATCCTTTAGCCGCGCCAAAAGCTGCGGCAGCGCCTTGCCCGCCTTCATCAGCACCTTGGTGCCGGGCAGCGCCAGCGCCTGCCCGTCGTCAACTCCGGCCGGAATGATATGCACCGGCTTGTTCATCTCGGTCAGGCTGACGCCAAGCGCCGCAGCCGACGCGCAAAAGCTGGTCACTCCCGCCGAGACCTCAATAGGGTAACCCTCAGGCGCGAGCAGCTTGGCCATATACGAAAACGAGGAATAAACCGACGCGTCGCCAAGACTTAGCATCGCCACGTCCTGCCCGCGGTCCAGCGGGGCTTTGAGCAGCCCGGCCAGCCGCCGGTGGCTTTCGTCGAGCTTTTGCTTGTCCCTGACCATGAGAAAGGGCAGCAGAATAATTGCCTTGTCGCTTAAATCCGCCGCCTGAGACGCAATGTCCAGCGCCACGGTGCCGCCGCCCCCGGTCTGCGGCACCGCAATAACCGGGCAGTGCTTTAACAGCCGCACCGCCTGCAGCGTCATGAGCTCCGGATTTCCCGGCCCCACACTGACGCCGTATAACGTACCTTTCAAACGTTTGTCCTCCATTTGTTTAACAGTTCTTCGCCCTGCGCCGTCACGCCCAGCAGCGTATAGCCGTCATAAAATACGGCCGCCCCCACCCGGAAGGCCCCTGCCGCGCGGTGGGATAAATGCGCCTGCATCGCCTGAAGCAGGCTGTCGGCGACGGCGTCCTTGAGCCCGACGCCGGCCAGAATTTCAAGGCAGGCGTCGGCGGTAGCCGCTTGCATCAGCGCAACGCAGGTTTCGCGATCCGCGCCGCAGCAGGCCGCGTGGGCGGCAAACAGCTCGGTTCGGCAGTCCGCAACGCGCGAGTGGGTGTTCATAACACCGCCCGCCAGCTTGACCGCCTTGCCGATATGGCTGACCAGCAGCACCTCCGAAAAGCCGTAAACCGCCGCAAGGTCAAGGCAGTCGCCGATAAAATTGGCGCATTTAACCTGTGGAATCAACCGCAGCGCGGGGTGCTCACGCGCAAAATGCTCGGCATAATTGCCGGGCGTGAGCAGCAGCCGCTTATTTTTGTTGGCCGCAAGCATCTTAATTTCGACCTCAATGCAGTCGAGCAGGGCGCAAAGGCTCTGCGGCTCAACAATGCCGCTGGTGCCCAAGATTGAAATTCCGCCCACGATACCAAGATTTGGGTTAAAGGTCTTTTGAGCAATCTTTACGCCCTCAGGCGCGAAAATCGTCACCTGCATACCGCCGCTGTAACCC
>JAEWMM010000325.1 GCA_023457175.1 Bacillota bacterium
GGTGGGAACAACAGGGCTCGAACCTGTGACCCTCTGCTTGTAAGGCAGATGCTCTCCCAGCTGAGCTATGCTCCCACAGCCTTCGCATTTCGGCGACGTTGATTATTTTATCGCAAAAGGGCGAATATGTCAACCCCTTTTTGCAAGAATAATCGCTTTTTTGCGGTTAAATTTTCATTTTAAAAAATCGGCGCGAAAAAGTGCATTCCAACGCGCTATTTTACTAAATCCAGCAATTGCGGCCCCGTAAAGGCATAGCTCTTTTCGCAAAAATGACACTCCACATTGGTGGTTGTCTGTTCCTGTGCCAGACGCTCAAGTTCCTCACGCCCAAGGCTGATGAGCACCCGTTCCACACGCTCGCGCGAGCAGTCGCAGCGGTACGCCACCTCGCGCTCTTCTATAACCTCATACTCAAAGCCCGTCAGCGCACGATCAAGAATATCCCGCCCGCAAAGGCCGTCGTTAATCATGGCCGAAACTGACGGCACGCCGGGCAGCGTTTTTTCAAGCTGCTCAATCGTACCGTCCCCCGCGCCGGGCAACAGCTGTAACAGATAACCGCCCGCAGCCTGCACCGACAGATTAGGCGCGACCAGTACGCCCAGCGCGCACACCGTGGGCACCTGCTCGGACTTTGCAAAGAAATAGGTCAGATCGTCCCCGATCTCACCGGTGACAATGGGCGAATAGCCGGTCTGCGGCTCGCCTGTTCCCGAATCCCGGATAACCGACAAAAAGCCGTCGGTGCCGATGGCGCCGCCGACATCGAGCTTGCCCTGACTGTTCAGCGGCAGCTCCACAACCGGATTCGCCACCGAGACGCGCGCGTTGCCAAAGGCGTCTGAGACGGCGATGACCGCCCCGGCGGGGCCCTTGCCCGAGATACGCAGCGTGATGGTGTCGTCATCATTTTTAAGCGCAGCGCCCATCATCGAAGCCGCTGTCATCAGCCGCCCGATGGCCGCCGTCACCGTCGCGGAGCTTTGATGAATCTGCTCGGCGCGGTTGCACATATCGGTGGAATCGAGCACCGTCGCCAGAATGGCGCCGTCGGTCGTGATGGCTCTAAGCAGCTTTCCCATGAATTCAGTTCCCCTTTTTAGTCACAAAAATATAGCGCTCCGAGGTATCAACCGGTGCGTCGAAGCTGTCGTCGGCATAAAGCGCCAGCAGCGTCAGCCCGACGCCTGAGAGCATGTCCGAGATCTGCCGGACGGTGTAGCTGCGCTCAGAAAAGCGCTCATCGGTACGCGCGTAACGCCCGTCGGCCTGTCGGGTAAAAAAGTCCAGCGAAATTTCGGTCAGCAAATCCGTATTGGTTTTGTTGCGCCAGACGCACATCGTGTCTGTATCCTCGTAAACATAGCAGTTGTCGGCCAACAGGACCCGATGCTTATAGGGTGTGTTCATATCAAACACAAATACGCCCCCCGGCGCTAAAAAAAGCGCAACACGCGACAGCGCGCGTCGCAGGGCGCGGGGATCGGTAAGATGATTTAAAGAATCAAGCGCACAGACGCAGGCGTCTATCGTACCGTAGAGATCCAGCGTCTCCATGCGCTGGTTTAAAAACAGAATCTGCTCGCCGGCGTCATATGCTTTTTGCTGTGCGATGGACAGCATCTGGGGCGAAGCGTCAGCCGCGATAACATCGTACCCCAGCTGCGAGAGCGCAATTGATAAACTGCCGGTGCCGCACGCCAAATCGAGGAGCAATTTCTGCTCCCCGATGTGTGGTGCTATAATGCTGTGAAAGTAGGCGGCGCGGTGCTTATAATCTACAGGCTTGATAAACCTGTCGTAAAACGGCGCGAACGCGTTATAGGAGGCCATCCTTTTCCAGCCTTTCGAAAATGATCTTATAGCCGTCACTGCCGTAATTGAGCGACCGGTTCACACGGCTAATGGTCGCGGTGGAAGCACCCGTCTTTGCAACAATGTCTCTGTACACCTTACCCTCCGAGAGCATCGACGCCACCTGCAAACGCTGCGTGAGCGCCTTGAGCTCCTGCACGGTGCACAGGTCGTCAAAAAAATTGTAGCATTCCTCGATATTCTTCAGGCGCAAAATTGCTTCGAACAAATACTCGACGTTCATTTCCTTTAGGCGTGGATTCATATAATTACCTCCAAAAGTTTTGTTGGCATAATATTACAGGAATGCAAAATGATACAAGTTTATTTTACCACTTCACAATGTAAAAGCAATACCCCTGGCCAAATAAAACAATTAAAGGTCGTTCCTGACTAAATCCTCAAGGCTTTCACGGCGGATAATCTCGCGCGCTTCTTTGTCGCGCACCATGACGGCGGCGGCTCTGGGCACGCGGTTATAGTTACTGGCCATCGCATAATTGTAAGCGCCGGTTGCCAGCACGGCGATGATATCGCCAACCTTGGGGGACTGAATCGGCATACCCTCGCCGACGAGGTCGCCGCTCTCGCAGCAGCGTCCGGCAATGGTGACCACGCTGTCCTTGGGGTCGGCCGCGCGGTTGGCCAGCACCACGTCGTACTTGGAACCGTACAGAATGTAACGGGGGTTGTCGGTCATGCCGCCGTCCACCGAAACGTA
>JAEWMM010000326.1 GCA_023457175.1 Bacillota bacterium
GTGCTTATGCATGCACCGCCGATATCACAATGGATATGGGCAGCCAACCGGTGAAGGCCGGCTTCGCTTTCAACGGTACCGCCGTGCTCGAAAACGATGTGCTGACGCTGAATCTGCCGGATTCCCGCATTTACGGCTCGGCCTCCGCCACCGCGGCAGGCACACTGATATTCGACCTTGACTGCACCAACGCGCCGCTGACCGAAGCGCTGACTCCGCCCGAGAGTACGCCGCTCTTTGCACTCAACGCCCAGCAGCTCCAGCAGCTTGGAAATGAATATTCGGTCGGGTACGAGAGCCTTGTCGGACAGCTTTTCAGCCTGCTGATGGGTTGATTTTAACCGGGGCGCCATATCGTGTTGTTCTGCCCATCCTAACGCAAAATACAAAATCCGCCCCTTTCGCGCCGCGTATACGGGCGAAAGGGGCGTTTTTGACGCCTTTGCGGCCAACATTGACAGCGTTAAATAATGTGTGCGGCAGCGCGTATATACAGCTTTGGTTAAGAACACCTGATCCCGGCGGGCCGCTCTTTTGGCGGCGTTATTCCGACAAGTCGCCTGCCGTGCCGGAGACAAGGTATACCCAGTATTTACCGTATTTAAAATTAGCATTGCCGATTTTTGCGCCGCGCTTGGCCGGGACGGCAAAGCTGTGTTATGATAATGCTGAACTAACAAAGGAGGGGGTAACGCCATGAAGCTGGTTTTTCAGGGTTGGCGCATTGCACTGCGGCACAGCACAGGCGCGGTGCTGAGCATGCTGCTTTGTCTCGCGCTGCTGGTTATGGCGGCAATGGCGGCGCTGCACGCGACCCCGCCACCCGAACCGGTCAAGCTGGGCATTGTCAGCCTCGATGATTCGTCCATGCCCGCCACGCTGATTTCCTCGGTGGTGGCCTCGCGCTTTGAGGGGGTGGCAACCGTAGCCCTGCTGTCGCCGCAGGAGGACACCGACGGTTTTGCGGCTGTACTGACGCTGCCCCGGGGCTTTTGGCGCAGCATCATGACCGGAGAAAACCTTGTGCCCGCGCTTGCCGTCAACGTCTCCTCCCCGCTGGAGGGGCTTTGGATCAGCCAGCTGGCGCAGGCGGCCGGGCGAACGCTGCTGGGCGCGCAAAACGCTGTCGGCGGTATGCTGGCGGCCATGTACGCCCAGGGCCTTTCTGACGATGAGATCGACCAGAAGCTCTTCTCGGCCGACATGGCTTTAATGGAAAGCTACCTGACCCGCAAGGGTCTGTTTGACAGTCAAACGCTGCACGCCACCGGAAACGTCCCGGCGGTGCAGTACTACGGCGGCTCGGCCGTTTCGTTCGTTCTTTTTTCGCTGCTGTTTCTGCTGTTTTCTCCGCTTTACGCGCTGCGGCAGTTTGCGTCCTTTTCTCAGCGCCGGGGTGAGACCTTTGCCAGCTGCCTGCTCACCGCCGTGACGCTGTTTGCGCTGCTATGTCCGCTGGGGCTTTTGGTGCTGGGCGCGCCGCCGACGGCTGTGCTGCGCGGCAGCGGCCTGCTTTTGATTTTACTCTGCGCCTCGCTGCTGACGCTCTGCGTCTCAGTTTTTCGGTCGCCTGCCGCCTGCGCCGCGGCGGTCACCGGGCTGGCGCTCGTTCAGGCGCTGTTTGGCGGCGGGCTGCTGCCTGAGGCGCTGCTGCCCCCGTCGCTGGCGCCGCTGTGCGGCCTGCTGCCGCTTTCGCTGATGCGCCGTCTGATTATTGACGCAGCCTTCGGCGCCGGCTTTGCCGATATCGCAACAGCGCTGATCTGGTGCGCGCTGTGCACCACCGCTGCGCTGGCGCTGTGGATGCGAAGGGAGAATGCCTGATATGCGCCGTTTTTTGCGTCTTTTTCTACTGTTCTTAAAATATCGGCTTCAAACTGCCGCCTTTTGGGTCAGCGCCGGTATGCTGCTGTTGCTTTTTGGCAGCTTTGCGCTGCTCTGTCCCGTGGCCCGTCCCGCCTCGGCGCGGATCGGGCTGATGTACGACGCAGCCGACAACGCTTTGCAGACCGCCTGTGCGCCGCTGCTGGCCTCGGATACGCTGCGTTTCGTCCACTACCCGCCCGAATCGCTTGAAGCCATGCAGCAGGATGTGCGCACCGGCGCGCTGCACTGCGCCTATCGCATCAGTCAAACGGCCATACCGCCGATCACCGTTTATGAAAACGACGGCGCGTTTCTAACACCCGTAACCGATGAGCTGGTGTTTGCCGCCTGGTTTGAGACGCAGCTGCCGCAAATTGCCCTTGCGACCGCCGAGAGGCTTAATCTGACCGACGATCAGCTTATATTGGCCGAAATGCAGCGGCTTCGGGCAGAAAATAACCCTCTGGAGCCGGCATTAACGCTGAACACGGCCGCCGCGCCAAAAGTGGCGGACGGCATGAGCCTTTCTCCGCTGCTCTATGCGGTGCTTACCCCGCTATTTTTGCTTTGTGTTATTTTTTCTGCGCTGCTGTCAAAGGATCATGAACGTGAGCTGGCGGCGCTTTTGCGCCTGCGCTGCCCTGCCTGCCCCCATCTGCCCGCGGCCGCGGCCACACTGGCGCAGGCGCTGCTGTTCGCCGGGCTGCCCGCGCTTTGCGAGCTGGTATTACTGTTGTTGCGTATTGAAACCGGCTACGCCCCGGCTGCGCGCCTCGCGCTGATCTGTCTGCTGGCGCTGGCGGCGGCGCTGATTACGCCGGCGGTTTCGCATCTTCGCCCCAGCCCCGCCCTGCTGCTGGCCACGGTGCTGTGGGCTGCGGCCTCGGTCGTTTTTTCAGGGGCAATCATTGCGCCTGAGGCGCTGGGCCGTCTGGGCGCAATGAAATATCTATCGCCGTCGTGGTATCTTTTGCGGCTCATGACAGCTTTAAGTTAACGAGATTGCATCTCCCCTTCTGTACCGTCGGCGTACAAAACCGGCATCTTTGCGCAGCGGCTTTTAATGCTGTATCGCTTCCCTTTTGTGCTGTGAGCCGCGCCGCATAGGCATCTGCCTCCCTTCTGTGCGTCAAACACAAAAGCGGATGTCGGTTTTATACCGTCATCCGCCTGCTTTATTCCAATATTTCCAATGCCGCCGCATATTTTTCCAGACGCTCGCGCGTTTTCTCGGAATGATCCTTGAGCCGGGCCAGATCGCTGTTGTGCTTTAAATCCGCCAGCTT
>JAEWMM010000327.1 GCA_023457175.1 Bacillota bacterium
GTGCTATACTGTTGATATATTCTCTTTTGAAAGGATTGTGCCCCGATGAAATGCAGCTATTTAAACGACTACAGCGAGGGCGCGCACGCGCATATTATCGCGGCGATCACCGACACAAATCTGGTACAGACGGTGGGCTACGGCGCCGACGAATTTTGCGCACGCGCCCGCAGGCTGATTGCGGATGAAATCAAGCGCCCCGACAGCGCCGTCCATTTTTTTGTGGGCGGCACCCAGACAAACCTGACCGTCGCCGCCGCGCTGCTGCGTCCGCATCAGGGCATGATCTCGGCCGAAAGCGGACATGTCAGCGTGCATGAGTCGGGCGCAATAGAGGCGACCAGCCACAAGGTGCTCACCATTCCGACGCCCGACGGCAAGCTGACCGCCGGGGCGGTCGAGGCGCTGATCCGCGCGCATTACGACGACCCTACGGCCGAGCACATGGTGCAGCCCGGTATGGTATACGTCTCTCAGCCGACCGAGCTGGGCACCGTCTACCGTAAGCAGGAGCTGGCCGAGCTGGCCGCGGTCTGCCGGAAATACCGTATTCCACTCTACCTCGACGGCGCACGCTTAGGCTGCGCGCTGACCTGCCGCGGCAACGACCTGACGCTGGCCGACATTGCCGGGCTGACCGACTTGTTTTACATCGGCGGGACCAAGATGGGCGCGTTGTTTGGCGAGGCGCTCGTCATCAACCGGCCGGAGTTAAACACCGATTTTCGCTCAATCATCAAGCAGCGGGGCGGCATGCTGGCAAAAGGCCGCCTGCTGGGGCTCCAGTTTGAGACGCTTTTCACCGACGGGCTGTACTATACGCTGGCGCAGCACGCCAACGATATGGCAAAGCGTCTGGCCGACGGCATTGCGGCGCTGGGCTATTCCTTTGCGGCCGAGGCGGTGACCAACCAGCTTTTCCCCATTCTGCCAAAGACAGTGCTGGCACGTCTGGAAGAGGATTTTGTCTTCTCGGTTCAGTATACCGTTGACGACACGCAGGATGTCATTCGCCTGTGCACCTCGTGGGCGACCGACCCCGACATGGTGGAACAGTTTTTGGAGAAGCTTAAGACATACGCCGCTTAATTATTTAAGTATAGGGGCGGTAAACGGAGTTTGTCAATCGACCGCACAGGCCCGGCGGAAAACGCAGGGCCTGTGCAGGCAGCGAAATGCTATATAATATTATTTTTTGCGCAATAAAAGTCTGAGGACCCCCGCATGAAGCTTGCGGGGATCCTCAGACTTTTATAAGTTATAACCCCTTGGCAATTTACACAAGTAAATGCCGCTTGAGCATCAAGAAATCTTGCGGGAAGGTCTTCCGCCAAAACAGCCCTTTACCGAGCTGTTTCAGCGCCCCTTCTGCACTTTTTGAATGATTAAGAGCGCAGGGCACGGGCCCGTCCCGTCCAGAAGATTTGTGCATTTTTATTTAGGGCACTTTTAACAAGCCTGATATCCGCCGCAAGCTTCATGCGGCGGGCCTGCCTTTATAGATTCATTGCAGTGCGGCCATCAGGTCGGAAGCGGCCGGCTTCTCGGCAATCAGCCCCTGTTCGTACAGCCAGTTGATATTGTTCTGCCAGACCGCCTCGGACTGCGAGAGAAAGGGCGCTGCGTCGGTTTCCATCAGCGGCAGCAGCATGGTCATGCTCTGGCGCTCGACCGATTCGGACAATGGAAAATTTTCGGCGTTCTGGTTGTTGAGCAGAATCGCCAGCGCTTCTTTGGGGTCGGCCTTCATGTCGGCAAAGCCTCTGGCGCTTGCCCGCAGAAAGGCTTTGAGCGTCTCAGGATCGTTTTGGATCATATCGTCGTTTGCCATAAACACGCCCTCGTAATAGGTGGGCACGCCGTATTCGTCCACCATAAAGTACGCGACGTCAAAGCCCTCTTCAATCATCTGCGGCACCTCGTGGTTGACGTAGCAGCCGATGGTGGCGTCGACATTGCCGGTGGTCATCGAGCTCATAAGGTCAAAGCCGACGTCGATCATCGTCACGTCGCTGTAGTCGGCCCCGACGTTTTGCATCATACTGCGGATGAGCGCCTCGTTTAATTCGGTACCGGCATAGCCGATGGTCTTACCGACAAGGTCGGTCGGGGAATGGATACCGGCGCTTTTCAGATTCAGCACAATGTTTAAAGGCGACTGCACCACCGCGCCGATTGAGCGCACCGGCACCTGCTGGTTGGCGCGCGCCATAATGACGTCCTGCTGGTAATAAAGGCCGACCTGCGCCCTGCCCGCCGCAACCAGCGACATGGCGTCGTTGGCGTTAGAGGGGAAGCGGATGTTGACCTTAAGCCCCTCGTCGGCGTAATAGCCCTTTTCAATAGCGGTGTACATAAAGGCGTGCAGCGCGTTGGGGTACCAATCGAGCACGACGTCAATTTCTTTGAGTTGGGCGGCCTTGCCCGACTCGGCGGGAATAGCCGGAGAGGGCTTTGCGCCGCAGCCCGCGGCGGCCAGCAGCAGCGCCGCCAGCAGGATTGAAAACAGCTTTTTCATGAATTTTCTCCTTTATACTAAAGTGGCATTAGCGAAATAGATTGGTGAGAATACTTTTTGTTCTGCAAGCGCGACAAGGATAGCAAGTTGCCGCCCTGCGGCCTTGAGATTCCATAACAGGGCAAAAATCTACTGACAGGATTATTTGCATTTTAATAGACGTTAGGTATTAACAGTCATAGTTCCTTGCGCCAGAGGATGAATACGCGCTCGACCAAGCTGATAAGCCCGACAAGAAGCATCGCCACAGCCGACAACAGCACAATGGGGGCAAACACGCCCGCGCCGTCGAGCTGCGTCATCATCCGGCGGGAAAAGTAACCCAGACCGCTCTGCGCCCCAAGCCATTCGCCGATGGCAGCGCCGATAATCGACAGCGGGACCGCCATCTTGATCGCCGAAAAGAAATAAGGCAGCGCGGCGGGCAGCTTGAGCTTGACGAAAATAGCCCGCTTACCCGCGCCGTAGGTGAACAGCAGCTCCTCCATTTCGGTTTTGACCGAGCGAAAGCCGTCGAACATCGAAATGGTGATCGGAAAAAAGGTGATGAGCACCGTGACGAGCACCTTGCTCCAGATGCCGTAGCCAAACCACAGTACAAACAGCGGCGCAATCGCGGTGGTGGGAATGGTCTGCGACGCGATGATAATTGGGTAGAACGCCTTTTCGGCCAACGGGCTGACGTCCATCGCCACCGCCAGCAGCAGGCCCAATACGATTGAAATAAGCAGCCCGATAAAGGTAACCGCCATTGTAGCGGGCAGATGCACGCGCAGCAGCGGTTCGCGCAGCGCCCACAGCCGTGCGAGAATTTGGGTGGGCGACGGCAGAATGTAGGCCGCATTGAGTCTGGCGGCGACGCCCTGCCACAGCAGGAGCAGCGCCGTTACCAAACCGGCGGCAGGCAGGCCGGCGGGGCTGCGAAGCCGCTTTTTCGAACGCTTGCGCCCGTTTGCCGCGGTTGTATGCGCCCCGGAGCTAATTATCGGCTCTTGTATGCGGGGGTTTTGCTTTTTCACAGCGTCACCTGCTTTCTCAGCAGCGCGACAAGTTGCTCGCGCAGGCCGATAATCTCAGGAGAGGCCAGCATGTCGCGGCTGCGCGGATAGGGCAGCGGTACCGGAATGTCGATAAGCGTTTCAATCGGCGTCTGCGCCACAACCAGAATTCGTTTTGAGAGGAACACCGCCTCTTCCACATCGTGGGTAATAAACAGAATGGTCTTATGCTGCCGCGCCCACTGATCCAGCAGCCACTCCTGCATGGCAACGCGGGTGAGAAAATCCAGCGCCGAAAAGGGCTCGTCGAGCAGCAGCAGCTCGCAGCCGGTCAGCACCGTGCGCCCGAAGGCAGCGCGTTGCCGCATGCCGCCCGACAGCTCGGACGGATATTTATGGCCGCAGCTTGACAGACCCACCTCACAAAGCATCTCATCCGCCCGCCGCCGCATTTCGGCTTTGGGCATGCCGCCCGCAACCTCAAGCGGCAGCTTCAAATTATCCGCCACGGTGCGCCACGGAAACAGCAGGTCGCGCTGCGGCATATAACCGCAATAACGGCGCTTGCCCAAAATGCTTTCTCCGTCGACGAGAACCTCGCCCGAGTCGGGGGTGAGCAGGCCGTTGATCAGCTTAAAAATCGTGCTCTTACCGCAGCCGCTAACCCCGACAAGCGATACGAATTCCCCCGGCTGCACATCAAAAGAGAGCCCTTTGACCGTCGGGGCGGACTCCTTTGGATACCTGTAGGTCACCTCTTGCAGCGACAGCATCGCTAATCCTCCATATTCCATGCCATATCCCAGAATTGCGCTTCAAAGCGGCTGCAATTGAGGAACACTTCTTCAAGGCCATCCAGCGTCTGCGCACCGCATTCCCCGGCCAACGTATTCATCAGCGCGATCAGCGCCTCGTTCTCCTGCTGATAAGCGCCCGAGCAGTAGCCCGAAATCCATTCGCCGTAGAGCGGATGCTGCGCCGCGCCCGGAATTTGATTGAGCCGCAGACCGATTTCGGCATAGCTCCACGAGCAGGCCAATATCGCCGCCGTAATGGCGGCCGCGTCGCCGGCATAAGCCACCGACAGCATGTAGTTGGTATAGGAAACGTTCGCCAGCGCGGGCTTGGCCGTCTCAGCCGCCCGCACGTCGATGCCCAAGCGCTTCATATAGGCTCTGTGAAGCGCCATTTCGCCGTTTAGCACCGCCTCCACGCTTTGGGCAAAGCGGCGCATCTGCGCGGGGTGCTTCGCCTTAGCCACTCCGAGCGCGAACACTCTGGCGTATTCAAACAGGTAGACATAATCCTGAATCATAAAGTAACGGAAACGTTCGACGTCAAGGCTGCCGTCCCCCAGCCCTCTGACAAACGGGTGGGCATGATAGCCCGCCCAGATCGGTTGCGCGCTTTTATGTAAACGGTCGGTGAAGGTCATATCGGCGCCTCCCCGGTCAGCGCTGCGGCGGCAGCGGCGTAATCGGTCAGATAGTCGTCAATGGTCAGCTTCAAGCGTTCCTGATGCCGCTCGGCGGAGGGGTCGTATACGCCAACAACATAATACCCTGCCTGCTTAGCCGTTTCGGCGGCGTAGGGGGCGTCCTCATAGACGACGATATCGGCGGGGGCCGCGCCCAGTCGTTCGGCCGCCGCGTGATAGACGGCCGGGTCGGTCTTGCCGACGCCGATCGTCTCGCAGCTGACAATGAATTCAAAATATTGCAGCAGCCCAAGCCGCTTTAAGCAGATACGCGCCAGCGCCTCGTCGGTGGCGGTTGCGACGCAGCAGCGCACGCCCACGGCTTTTAGCGCGTCGAGGTAGCTCACAACACCCTTACGCAGGTCGATTGTCGTCTCGTACTGTGCGCGCATATAGCCGTTGAGCGCGTCGACAATCTCACCGGTTGTCCCCGCGACGCCGAGCGTCCTAAAATATTCCGCCGACTGCGGCAGCGTCAGCGGCGCAATGATTTTGCGCAGATTGTCGGGCGGGGTGACGCCATGCAGACGCAAAAAGCCGGCGCCCAGACCCCGCCACACCGGCATCGAGTCGATCAGCGTACCGTCCATATCAAAAATTGCAAAGCGTTTGTCCATTTTAGCCCGACACCACCTTCTTGCTAAGTTCAAGCAGCGCGGCGGTTGCGGCGGCAGGGTCGAGCTTTGCAAAAATGGCCGAGATAACCGCCACGCCGTCGATGCCGCTGCC
>JAEWMM010000328.1 GCA_023457175.1 Bacillota bacterium
ACCTGACCCCTTGCGGGCCGCAATCGGGCGGGAACATTCTTATAGTCCGGTTAACGCTAAAACCGCCCGATCTTTGCGGTCTGCGGCAGCTTAACGCATCGCGCCGCTGATAACGCCATCTTGCCTGCACGCGGTTGAACGTAAAGGCTTACCCAAGCTTCTGAATAATAAGGGGGCGAATTCCCCTTCGTTTTTGACCTTTAAGAAACGCTTTAATCGATAATCACAACAGGCTTGATCAGGTCGGCGGGCTTTTTGTCCATCAGCTCAAAGGCGTCGGGAATTTTATCAAAGCCGTGCAGCCTGTGCGAGATAAGCCTTGTCGTATCGATACGGCCGTATTTGACCATTTCGAGCATCTTGTGTATTCTGACCGCGCCGCCGGGGCAGAAGCCGCCGCGGATGGTTTTGTTCGCCATGCCCAAGCCCCACGAATAAGCGGGCATTGAGAGCACATCCTTAATATCAAAGAAATTGACGTTTGAAATATAGCCGCCCGCACGGGTCATATCGACGGCCTGCCGGAACGTCTCCTGCCCGCCGCCCGCGATAATAACCGAATCGGCCCCGCTGCCGGTCATGTCGAGCACCTGCGCGACAATATCGCCCGCCTTGTAGCTGACGATGTCGGTCGCGCCGTATTCCTTTGCGGCGGCCACGCAGTTGGGGCGGGTGCCGACGGCGATAATGCGCCCCGCGCCGTGCAGCTTTGCGCCTGCGACCGACATGAGGCCGACCGGGCCGATGCCGATGACGACAACGGTATCGCCAAAGCGGATGTTGGCGTTCTCAACGCCGTGCAGTCCGGTGGACATCATATCGACGGTCATGACCGCCGCCTCGGGCGAGACGCCCTCGGGCAGCTTTACAAGATTGGCGTCGGCCTGATTGACATGGAAATATTCAGCAAAGGTGCCGTCCTTCGCGCCTAAAAACTTAAAGCTTTGCATCAGCCCCTCGTCGTGGGCGTTATACTCGCCCTGCACGCCGGGCGCCAGCCAGTTCGGGGTGCAGCAGGGCACGACAACGGTGTCGCCCGGCTTAAATTTTGAAACGAGACCGCCGGCCTCGTCAACAACGCCCACCGCCTCGTGGCCGAGAATCAGATTCTTCTTCACGCTTGAGCCGCCGTGCAGCACGTGTACGTCCGACGAGCAGGGCGCCACGACAATCGGGCGGACAATCGCGTCGAGCGGGCCGCAGGCCGGGCGTTCCTTCTCAATCCAGCCCGCCGAGTTTAAATCTAACATGCCGTAACCTTTCATGTTCGAAAAACCTCCTTGCGCGTTTATTATTTGTGCTTTTATCAGTATATGATAATGTTAAAAAAATATCAAGGGGTAAAACAGGAATTATTTTTAATTGAAGGCGCACCCCGTGCAGCGCGGCGGACAAAAGGGAATAAAAGCGTTTAATTATCGGTCATTTTTTGCCCAAAACCATGTAAATTTAGGCAGAAAAAAAGCCGGGATACGTCTGGCGATAAGCGGCGGTTATTGACATCAGGGGGTTTTGAGGGTACTATATAAAGGAATTTGACCGTGCTGCCGATGGATATGCTCCCTGCCGCGCGCCTTGTCCCGGCAGGGATTTTTATGTGTCCGCCCGGCGTGATTTCTTAAAAGGCCCCGGCTGCCGCTTTGCAAAAAAGCGAAGCGCCGCGTAACGTCCGGAACAAAGGCCGGTATTCCCGCCGCCTTGGCAGCGGGTTTTTTGGCGGGTTTTGACCGTTTTCACCTTTTAAGAAACGCCCTGGCCGGCGCGCCCGAAGGAGGGGCTCTTTTTGCCTAAAGTTACGCTTCTATGTCATACCCCCGACCCTGAGCGGGTGGTGGCCGCCGCCGCCAAGCTGTGCTATTCGGCGCAGTCGGTCGAGGGGCTGCTCGACGGCCTGACCCCCGAAAAAACCGAGGGCTTTTTAAAAATGCTGATGGATTTGGGCCACGAAAGCCCGGTGGAGCATGTCAGCTTCACCTTTGCGATCGAGGGGGTGTCGCGCGCGCTCTTAGCGCAGATTACCCGCCACCGCATCGCGTCCTACAGCGTGCAGAGCCAGCGCTATGTGCGGCTGTCGCCCTTTGAATATGTCACGCCGCCTGAGGTGGCCGCAGACCCCGACGCGCTTTCGGCCTACCGCCGCGCAATGGAGGCCGCCGCCGAAAGCTACGAGAAAATTACCGCCATTTTGAAGGAAAAGCATCTTCAAACGCTGCTTGACGCGGGCGTGCCCGAAAAGCAGGCGGTGTCAAAGGCCGAAAAGCAGGCCATTGAGGACGCGCGCTTTGTGCTGCCCAACGCCTGCGAGACCCGCATGATCGTTACGATGAACGCGCGGAGCCTTTATAATTTCTTTAACCACCGCTGCTGCACCCGCGCCCAGTGGGAGATTCGCGCGGTCGCCGACGAGATGCTGATGCTGGTCAAGCAGGTTGCGCCGCTGCTGTTTTCGCACTCGGGCCCGCCCTGTGTGTCGGGCGGCTGCCCCGAAGGAAAAATGAGCTGCGGAAGAATGAAGGAAATGCGGGAACGCTATAAAGAGGTGCCGATAAAATGAACGGCAGGCTGATTGTTTTTGAGGGGCTGGATGGCAGCGGCAAGGCCACGCAGGCGGCAAAAGCGGTGCGGCGGCTGCAAGAGGCCGGACAGGCGGTGCGCGCCATTTCGTTCCCCGACTATAAAAGCGAATCGTCGGCGCTGGTCAGAATGTACCTGCGCGGCGAGGTTGGCGCGCTTGATCAAGTCAACGTCTACGCGGCGTCGGGCTTTTATTCGCTCGACCGCTATATCAGCTACGAGCGCGAATGGAAAACCGATTATCTGGCGGGCAAAACCATCATTGCCGACCGCTATACCACCTCCAACCTCTGCCACCAGATGGCCAAGCTGCCGCGCGGGGAATGGATGGACTATATCCGCTGGCTTGAATACTATGAATATGTGCTGCTTGCGCTGCCAAAACCAGATAGAGTGCTGTATCTTGACATGCATCCCGAGGCTTCTCAGCGCCTGATGGCGCAGCGCTACTGCGGCGACGAGGCCAAAAAGGATTTGCACGAGCGCGACCGGGCCTATCTGGCCGCCTGCCGCGAGGCGGCGCTTTTTGCCGCCGATACGCTGGGCTGGACTATTTTGCCCTGCTCCGATGCGGCGCACAATCCCTACCCCATCAAGGAGATTTCCGACAGGGCTTTCTCCGAGATATCTAAAGAGTAAATTATTCGGAGGCTTTATGCTGGAATTCAGAGAGATCACAATGGCCGACAAGGACTGGACGACGCAGGTTATGCGCTACGCCGGACTGCGCGGCAGCGAATATACCTTTTCGAACCTTTTTAACTGGTCGGCTACTTACACGGTTCGCATCGCGCGCTTTGACGATTTTATGCTGGCCCGCAGCGGTGCGGTGCGCATGCACTACCTTTACCCCGCCGGGCGGGGCGACTTTGCAGGGGCGCTGGCGGCCATGGAGGCTGACGCCGCCGCCAACGGTATTGCGTTTGAGATGTACGGCATCCCGACCGAGGGGGTTGAAAAAATTGAGCAGGTTTACCCCGGCCGGTTTAAATTCACGCCGGTGCGCGACAATTTTGACTATATTTACAGCCGCGAAAGTCTGGCGACGCTCGCCGGAAAAAAGCTGCACGGCAAGCGCAACCACATCAACCGCTTTATGAATATGTACCCCGACTGGCGCTACGAGCCGATAGGCGAGAAAAACATTGACGACGCCAAGGCCATGAACGCCGAATGGTGTAAGCAAAACGGCTGTTATGACAAGCACAGCAGCCTGCACCGCGAGGCCTGCGCCGTGCGCAGCGCCTTTAACCACTACTTTGAGCTGGGGCTGACCGGCGGCGCGCTGTATGTGGGCGGCAGGGTCGTGGCCTTTACCTTTGGCAGCCCCGTCACCGACGACACCTTTGTCGTGCATGTCGAAAAGGCGTTTTCAGACATCCACGGCGCGTATACGGTGATCAACCAGCAGTTTGTCAAAAACGCGCTGGGCGCGTATGAATATGTAAACCGTGAGGACGATCTCGGCGAGGAGGGCCTGCGCAAAGCGAAGGAGTCCTACCGCCCTGTGATGATGTACGAGCCCTATGTCGCCGCCGAAAAATGATGGAAGAGCGAAAATATACCTTCACACAGGCGACCGCCGCGATGGCGGCGCCGTTAAAGCAGCTTTGGCAAACCGTTTTTGGCGACGCCGAGGCTTATATCCGCCTGTTCTTTGAGCATCGCTTTGCGCCTCAAAACACGATGGTTGCCCTTTTTGAGGGCGCACCGGTCGCAATGCTCTATTTGCTGCCGATTACAATTCGTGAAAACGACGTTGACTATGACGCACGGTATATTTATGCCGTCGGCACCCACCCGAATTTTCGCGCACAGGGCTTAAGCGGCAGGCTGCTGGCGGCCACCCACGCGCGTTTGACCGCAGAGGGGGTTGCGCTGTCGCTGCTTGTCCCCGCCGAGCCGTCGCTGTTTGATTATTACGGCGCGCGCGGCTATAAGACTGAGTTTTACCGCCAAACAGTCAACTTTGCGGCGCAGCGGAGTCAAAAGGACGAACGTGCGGCGCTGACGCCCGTCGACCTGTCCGGGCTGCTGGCGCTGCGCGACCAAGCGTTCGGCCAAAGCGGCCTTTACGCCCGCTGGGACGCCGACGCGCTTTCCTATCAGCAAAAAGAGGCTGCGCTGCTCGGCGGCGAGACGCTTTTTTTCAGCGCACCCGAACCGGGCTACGCGCTGTGCTACCCCGCCCAAGGGACTGTCCTCGTCAAAGAGTGGACAGGCAGCGCCCTTTACCCCGGGGTTTTAAACGCGATTGCCGCGCGGTATGGCCGCGATAAAATAACGCTGCGCCTCCCCGCCGATTTTGACGCGGGCGGCGAGGCCCAGCCCTTTGCCATGACAAAATGGTATCTTTCAGAAAGGAATGCGCCGCGGGGCAGGGCCCCCTATCTTTCGTTGGTGCTGGATTGATGGAAAGATTGATGGAAAAGCCGACAAATATCAAGGAATATAAAAATGCGCTGCGCAAGCGCTATAAGGAGCGCCGCAGCCTGATGACCCAGGCCCGCAAGGCGCTGGCCGACCACCGCATTGCGGTGCGCTTAAGGTCGCTGGTCAGCTACCGGCGCGCCAAGACGGTGCTCGTTTACGTCTCGATGGATATTGAGGTGGACACCCGCGAGATTATCCGAAAGGCGCTCTCGGACGGCAAGCGCGTGGCGGTGCCGCGCTGCGTGCCCGGCACCCGCGAGATGGAGTTTTACCTCATCGACAGCTTAGAGGCGCTGACCCCCGGCACCTTTGGCGTTTTGGAGCCTGCGCCGGACCCCCAGCGGCTTCTCACCGAATTTTCGCACAGCATCTGCGTGGTTCCGGCGCTTGCCTGTGACCGCAGCGGCTACCGCTTAGGGTACGGCGGCGGTTATTACGACCGTTTTTTGCGCGATTATCCGGGCGAAAAGGTGTTGATACTATATAAATGCTGTTTGGTGCCACATCTGTGGCATGGAAGGTA
>JAEWMM010000329.1 GCA_023457175.1 Bacillota bacterium
TTGCAACGGTAAACGGCACGCCGCCCACACCCAGAGACAGCACCGCACCGTCGGGAATTTCCTTTACGACATGCTTCGCAATCTCCACATCAATCGGAGAAGACGCCTGATATGTGCGCAGGGGCAGGGGCTCGTGCGCTCCCTCTACGATAAAGTCAGCCTCCGACAGATGCACGCGGTGTGAGCCGTCTACGCCCTGAAGCTTCGGCAAGTGTTCATTGATTTCAAATACAACCGTCCGGGCGTTTTCAAAAATAGTGCGCCAGGCATAATTCGAAATACCGAGTCCGCAGTAACCGTTGTCATCGGGCGCCGAAACCGGTACGAATGCGACGTCGACACGGATGTGCTTGCGGTAAAGCTCCGGCAGAAACCGCAGAATCGTCGGAATAAATTGACACAATCCACGGCTTTGCAGCTTGCGCTCATAATCTCCGATATGCCAGCTGTAATAGGAGAAGGTTGTCTGCTCAGGGTCGCATTCGACGACCTCAATACGCGGGCGTATCACCAGTCCGCCCCGAATCTTAACGTCCTGCAATTCGCCTTTTCGGGCGGCAAGGGCTTTATCCATCAATTCCGGGAAGCCCGCGCCAAAGCCGTAATCCACCCAGTCTCCTGACCGGACAGCTTTGGCTGCGGCAATTTCCGGCGTTACAAATTTGCTTTTGTAATCGTTAGGCATATTTTTCTCCTTATTCTAATTTCGCTTAAAAACGGCAATGGATAAAACAGGGTGAAAAACAGAATTGATCCTGCTAAAAATTTAAAATTAATAGCAATTAAGACGCCGCCGACAAGCGATAAGGCCCCCGATATTACGGATAAAGCACCATATATTTGCGCGCTTTCAAAGACGTCCTTGAAAATTACACATTAAATCTGAACAGCACGACGTCGCCGTCCTGAAAGACATACTCCTTGCCCTCAGAGCGGTAGATGCCTTTTTCCTTGGCGGCAGCGATGGAGCCGCAGGCCACGAGGTCGTCAAACGACACAACCTCGGCGCGGATAAAGCCGCGCTCGAAATCCGAGTGGATTTTGCCCGCCGCCTGCGGCGCCTTGGTGCCCTTTTGAATCGTCCAGGCGCGCACCTCCGGTTCGCCGGCCGTCAGGTAGGAGATCAGCCCCAGCAGGTCGTAGCCCGCGGTGATCAGGCGATCAAGTCCCGACTCATGCAGTCCCAGCTCCTCAAGAAACATCTGCTTGTCGGCGTCGTCGAGCTCGGCAATCTCTTCCTCTATTTTAGCGCAGATCGGAATAACCTGCGCGTTCTCACCCTTAGCGATCTCGCACACCCTCTGGTAATAGGCGTTGTAACCGCCGCCTGCGTTTGCCAGATCGGCCTCGCTTAAATTGGCGGCGTAGATCACCGGCTTGGAGGAGAGCAGCGGCGCGTCGCTCAGCAGCTCCTGTTCTTCGCCGGTCAGCGCCATGCTGCGGGCCGACTGGCCCTCTGACAAATGGGCCTGAAGGCGCTCAAGCAGCTCGGCCTCGGCGAGGTATTTTTTGTCGCCCTTCGCAGCCTTTTTGGCGCGGTCAATGCGTCGCTCGACCATTTCAATATCGGAAAAGACCAGCTCAAGGTTGATGGTCTCAATATCGCGCTCAGGGTCAACCGCACCGTCGACATGCACGATCTCGCCGTCGTCAAAGCAGCGCACCACATGCACAATGGCGTCCACCTCGCGGATGTGCGAGAGAAATTTGTTGCCCAGCCCCTCGCCCTTTGAAGCGCCGCGTACCAGCCCGGCGATATCGACAAACTCGATGACGGCGGGGGTAACCTTTTTGGGATTATACATTTCGGCGAGCTTGTCCAACCGTTTGTCCGGCACAGCTACAACGCCGACGTTCGGCTCGATGGTGCAGAACGGGTAGTTGGCCGACTGTGCGCCGGCATTGGTTATCGCATTAAACAGCGTTGATTTTCCGACGTTGGGAAGCCCCACGATGCCAAGCTTCATATTCATAAACTCCGTTTCATGATGGATTTTTATAGTCGTTTGTTCCAAACACATATTGTAGCATGAGTTTCAGATTTTCGCAACAAATTGCGCAATTTGACTGCCGGGCTATCCTCAGATGTATAATGTGGCGCGGTCTGTCGGCCTATTGCGTTTAATCAAATTTTTGCATTATAAAAGCAGAGCCCCTGCGTCCGCTTTCGCAGTCGCTTGGGCTCTGCTGTCCGGCTGTTTTGCAAACAGCCGCTGTTATTATCAAGCGCGGCAGAAAATTGAATGAATGGGTTATCTTAAGTAATTAGAACAGAGAAAGAACACTGCTGACGCCGATGACCAGAGAGATTATACCAACGCAGGCGCCAAGAACGATCTGCAGGGGGGTGTTGGCATACTGGCCGAGCACACGCTTACGGCTCGTAATATATACCAAAGCAATAACAATGATCGGCAGGAAGATGCCGTTGACGGCCTGCGCCATCATAATGATGGCGAGCGGATTAAAGCCTGTCGCCGCAACGAAGATACCAAATATAACAACGAGGATGTTTGTCCAGAAAAAGCGCTTATCGCTCTTATCCATCTTCCAGCCGAACAGGCCCGCCAGCACGTAGGAAACGCCGAGCGGCGTAATAACCGCCGAAGAAACGCCGGCTGCGATAAGGCCAAGACTCAGAAAGGGCACCGAAAAGCTGCCGAGCAGCGGCTGCAGCTGCACCGCCATGTCGGCGGCGGACTTAACGTCCATGCCCAACATAACGGTTCCCGCCGTGATCATAACCGCGCCGGTGATGACGCCGCCGATGATCATCGAAGCGGTTACGTCAAACCTTGAAAGCGGCAGCATCGAGGGGTCCTTCCATGTTTTGCGCGCGCTGGTTGCATGGATGAACATGTTGTAGGGAACGACGGTCGTGCCTATCAGCGAAACGCAGGTCATGATAGAGCCTGCCGGCGGAACAGGAACAACACCCATGAGAATAGCGCCGATGTCCGGCTTGACAACAACCATCGTAATGATAAAGACAATGGCCATGACCGAAACGCAGATGCTCAGAAGCTTTTCAAGCGACTTGATTGCATCGCCGACATTGATGAGCACGAGGACACACACGCCCCAGACAGGTGCGATAATGTTGGATTTAATGCCGGTGATGGCGGACAGGCCGACCGCCGTTCCGGTGAGATCACCGCCCATGTAGGCCACTCCGCCGAGGGTGATTGCAGAAGCGACCAACACGATCATGAGCCATTTGAGCGCCGGACGGTCGGACAATTCCTTAACCAGCTCCTCGGCAAGCCCGTTCTGGGTGACGATGCCCAGACGCGCGGCCATTTCCTGCATGACGATAACCGCGATAACCGAAAAGATAACGGTCCAAAACAGCGCGTAGCCGTAAGCGGCGCCGGCCTTGGTTGCGCTTGTAATTGTTCCCGGGCCGATAAAGGAGCCTACCACCAATATGCCGGGGCCAATCGCTTTGATCTTGTCCTTTAATGTGTACTGCTTTACCATAAACATCCTCCTCTTATTTGCGTATTGATCCAATTAACAATGCTCTGGTTACTTGTTACAACATTCATTCCCAATTTCTGCTGGATGCTGTCAAGGGCTTCAAGGGCGCGCAGGTTTGTGCAGGACAATAATATTGTTTTAGACGACCTTAAAATGTCGTCTTTATGCGATTGGACAAATTGTTCGATCTCCTGTGGCGTCACCTGTGCGGTTTTCGGATCCGCCCGGATACCCAGCCCGGCCGAAAAAGCGACTTCGACATTAAATTCCGCCAGGCTCGCGGCCATAAAATGGTTGACTTCTTCGGCGTAGGGGGTCAGCAGCGCCACGGGGCCTTCCAAAGCCCAGAGCGTACGCAATACCGCCTCAAATGCCGTAACGGCGGGGCAACCAAACGCTTCTGCCAGCAGAATATTTATTCTTTCCAGACCTGCTGCGCCATACACCGCCGAAGCGGAGGTGCATCCGAACACTGCGGCGTCAAAGCGTGTAATTCCCTGTAAGGCTTTAATACCGGTTGGCAGCGCCTCGTCAACCATCCGCTTTTCCGCATCCTCGCCCACTTCGTCCAGCCACAGGCGGGCGGTGTGTATCACACAATCGGACGGCAGGCAGCGCTTCAGATCCGCTTCTAAAATGCTGTCGGTATGGGGAATCAACAGTGCGATTCGTTTGGCCACGCGCTCACCTCTGATTTTTATTTGATAATGCCAAATTTGAATTTGAAATTCAATCCACTTAAAAAGTTCACGAAAGCGTATAGATTATTTATCGATCCGATGCTATACTACATAGGAATACAGGGAAAAGGGGGCTGCTGTGCAATGGAACAGACAAAGCGGGGAAAGGTGATTCAGTCGGTGCAACGGGCGATCGACATTCTCAATTGCTTTGACGATGCCGCAACAGAGCTGTCCTTAAGCCAGATCAGCGACATGCTTGCGCTTAACAAAAGCACCGTTCACGGCATACTTGCCACTCTTTGCGCCAACGGCTTTATGCAGCAGAGCCTGTCGGGAAAATACCGGATCGGCCACGCGCTGATTCATAAGTTCCGGTTCGCGCCCGAAGGATATAGGGCCATATTTCTTGAAGAAGCCAAGCCGCATATGGTGCGCATCGCAAACGAATATAAAATGAACACCAGCCTGTTTGTTCTTGAGGATAATACGCTTCAGCTTCTTAACAGAACGCTGCCCGCCAACGCGGCCTATACCATCAACCCCATCTCAAACGACCATTCCGAACCGCTGTACTGCACCGCCTCGGGCAGGATTCGTCTGGCATATATGAGCGCCGCCGAGCTGGAGCAATATTTCGCGCATACTCAGCTTGAGCCGCTTTCCATTTTTACGCCGACCACGAGGGAAGCCGTCTTGGCAGGGCTTGAGGAGGTCAGAGCCAACGGCTATTCCC
>JAEWMM010000330.1 GCA_023457175.1 Bacillota bacterium
GGTATCGAGATTATCAATATGGGCGACTCCATCGCTACCGTTATGCTGGGTGAAAACAGCACGACCAAGGCCAATCTGGATATTATGGTCGAGCATGCCAAGGCGGTTCGCCGCGGCACCCCCAGCGCCTTTATCATGGGCGATATGCCCTATATGACCTACCAATGTTCCATCGAAGAGGCTGTAAAAAACGCCGCACGCTATATGGTCGAAGCGGATATGGACTGCGTGAAGATGGAGGGCGGCCTTGAGATCATCCCTGTTATCGAGGCCTGCACCAAGGCGAGCATCCCCGTTATCGGGCACACCGGCCTTACGCCGCAGAGCGCCATGATGCTCGGTGGTTACAAGACGCAGGCCCGCAGCGCCGAGATGGCTTTAAAGCTGATGGAGGTTGTCGACGCCTTTGAAAAGGCCGGCTGCATTGCCGTGGTTATTGAAGCGGTGCCCAGTGAGGTCGCGGAGATTATCTATGAGAAGGCCGCTGTGCCCATTCTCGGTTCCGGTTGCGGCCCTTATAGCGACAGCCCGATGATTAACTGGTATGACCTGCTTGGCTTCTTTGCCCGCAACGCCAAGTTTGCGAAAAAATATGGGAACATCCGTGAGGAAATTCTCAAAGCCGCTGCCGCGTTTGTCGAAGAGTGCCACAACGGCGCTTACCCCGCCCCCGAACACTGCTATTCCATGCTGCCCGGTGAAAAAGAGAAGCTGATGGAACTTCTGGCGGAAAAGCAGCAATTTGTTATAGTTAATTGAAATGCAGAGCCAGTCCTTATCCATTCCGTTTAAGAGACTGGCTCTGTGTTGTAAAAGGAGATCTTCCAAATGACTGATATTGCAATTGCACAATCCTGCAAAATGCAGAAAATCACCGAGATCGCAAGGATCGCGGGCGTCGACGAAAAGTATCTTGAGCAGTATGGCAACTATAAAGCAAAAATAGATTATGCGTTGCTGCGCAACAAAGCGGATACGCCGGACGGAAAGCTGGTACTCGTCACCGCCATCACGCCAACGCCTGCGGGAGAGGGAAAGACGACGACCTCCGTAGGCCTTGCCGACGGCCTGCGGAACATCGGGAAAAATGCTATTGTTGCGCTGCGCGAGCCCTCGCTGGGGCCGGTTTTCGGCGTCAAGGGCGGCGCGGCGGGCGGCGGCTACGCGCAGGTCGTCCCTATGGAGGACATCAATCTGCATTTTACCGGAGACTTCCACGCTGTCGGCGCCGCCAACAACCTGCTTGCCGCCGTGCTTGACAACCACATCCATCAGGGGAACCTGCTCGGTATCGACCCGCGCCGCGTCACTTGGAAACGTGCTGTCGATATGAACGACCGGACGCTGCGCAATATCGTCATCGGCCTTGGCGGAAAGCCCAACGGTATACCGCGCGAGGACAGTTTTCAAATTACCGTCGCCTCCGAGATTATGGCCGTCCTTTGCCTTTCAAGCGACATCACCGACCTCAAATCCCGCCTTTCCCGCATGATCGTAGGCTACACCTACGACGGCGTGCCCGTCACCGCGCATGACCTTAAAGCGGAAGGCGCAATGGCCGCGCTCCTCAAGGATGCACTGAAGCCCAACCTTGTGCAGACGCTTGAAGGCACGCCCGCGTTTATCCATGGCGGCCCATTCGCCAATATCGCCCACGGCTGCAACTCCATCACTGCAACGCGCATGGCGTTGAAATTGGGCGATTATGTCGTCACGGAGGCCGGCTTTGCCGCCGACCTCGGCGCGGAGAAGTTTCTGGACATCAAATGCCGTATGGCAAATCTCAACCCCTCCGCCGTCGTTATCGTGGCAACGGTGCGCGCGCTCAAATACCACGGCGGCGTGCCGAAGATGGCGCTTAACGCCGAAAACCTTCAGGCGCTTGAGTGCGGGATTCCCAATCTTCTGCAGCACGTTTCCAACATTAAAAACGTATTTGGCCTGCCCTGTGTGGTGGCGATTAACGCTTTCCCGACCGATACCAAGGCGGAGCTTGATCTTATTGAAGCGAAATGCAGGGCGTTCGGCGTGAACGTAGCGCTCAGCGAGGTCTGGGCAAAAGGCGGCGAGGGGGGCGCTGCGCTGGCAAAAGAGGTCGTGCGCCTGTGCGAGCTGCCCAACGACTTCCGGCAGAGCTATGAGCTGAATACGACGATTGAAGAAAAGCTGAATATGATTGCAACGAAGATCTATCATGCCGACGGCGTGGACCTCGTTGGAAATACGCCCAAGCAGCTCAAGGAGCTCGAAATGCTGGGCTTTGGAAATCTCCCGATCTGTATGGCGAAGACGCAGTACAGCTTTTCGGACGATCCGGCAAAGCTCGGCGCGCCGAAGAACTTTCGCATCTCAGTACGCGGCCTGAATGTAAGTGCGGGCGCGGGATTCATTGTAGCGCTCACGGGTGATATCATGACGATGCCGGGCCTTCCAAAGGCGCCCTCCGCCGAGAAAATAGATGTCGACGCATATGGTGTGATATCCGGTTTGTTCTGACGCTTACCAATTATAAGCAGGCGGGGGCTCCTTCACCCTCCGCCTGTTTATAAAACAGATCGGTTTAGCTTTCCGTTTATTCCGCATGACGCCCGCCAAAAAGCGCTTCAAGGGCAGCCGTATTGTTCCGCAGCGCAGCCGCCTGCAAAATGCGCCATTACAACGTTTGAGACGGAACCCTGTACCGGAATGAAGAAAGCCGTTAAAAACAAAGTGAAAGGATACGCGATCATGAAATTGTTTCGAAGTGAAACGCTCAACAAGTACTGCCGCGATCTCCTGACCGCAGTCGGCGCTGATGAGGATTGCGCCCAAGCGGTTGCCGATGCGCTTCTCGACGCGGAGCTCACAGGCGTCAGTACGCATGGTATGATCCGCCTGCCTATCTACATTCAGCGCATCAGAGCAGGCATCGTTTCCCCGAAAAATAATATAAAAATTTTGCAGCAAGGCCCTTCCTCCGTGGCTATCGATGCAGGAAACACCATGGGTGCGCCGAGCGCCGTGTTTGCTATGGGGACCTGCGTGCGAAAGGCGGCAGAAACGGGCGCCTGCTTTGCAACCGTCAGGGGCTCCAATCACTTTGGCACCGCTGCCTTTTACACAAAGATTGCGACCAAGCATGATATGATCGGCTTTGCCTGCACAAATGTCAAAGGGAAAATCGTCCCGCATGGCGGAACAAAGCCCTACATGGGAACCAATCCGTTTTCCATCGCCGTACCGTCGCAGGGCGCGCCCTTTGTTCTGGATATGACGCCAACCGTCGTTGCGTTGGGGAAGCTCATCGTCGCACAAACCCAGGGCAAGGAAATTCCCCTCGGCTGGGCGCTGGATGAAAACGGCAGACCGACCACCGACCCGGCCGCCGGACGGCGCGGCTCGCTGGTTCCCATTGCCGGCCCGAAGGGCAGCGGCCTCGCCATGGCGATAGAGCTTCTCTGCGGTGTACTCAGCGGGGCGGGCTGCGGCCCGCATCTGCACGATCTCTATGCGTTTGACGCCCCGCAGGGGTTAGGACACTTTATGGGTGCGATTGATGTTTCTCACTTTATGGATCCCGGCGCGTTTAAGACGGGGGTTTCCCAGATGCTGGCCGAAATCAAAGCCATAAAGACAGCCGAGGGCTTTGAGGAGATTCTTATTCCCGGTGAAAGAGGCGCCCGTGAAACGGCGCTGCGTCAAAGGGAAGGAATCCCGCTGCCGGACCAGATACTGGAAGAGTTGATTGAGTTGGGCAAGCCTTATGGCCTGACGCTGTAATTTATGCGGGCTGTACCGAAACATGCAACCGAAAAAGATGTTTGAGGTATCACGGATAAACGCCGGTAATCCCGCGGAAAAGAGGATCAATATGGAATTGACAGAACTGAGCGCAAAACGCTTTACGGAAGCGCTTGCTTCGAAGGCCCCCGTTCCCGGTGGCGGAGGCGCCAGCGCGCTCGTCGGCGCCATAGGCGCCGCGTTAGGCGAAATGGCCGGTGAATTGACGGTCGGCAAAAAGAAATATGCCGCCGTGGAAGAGGATATCAAGGCGCTGATGGCGCGCGCCCAAGCGCTGCGCATAAAGCTGCTTGCGTGTGTCGAAAAGGACGCCGCCGCTTTCGAGCCGTTGAGCAAGGCCTACGGTATCCCGCATGACAATCCGAATCGCGCTGCGGTTATGGATGAATGCCTTCGTGCCGCTGCCGCCGCTCCGCTTGAGATCTTGGACCTGTGCTGTGAGACCATCGATCTGCAGCGCGAATTTGCCGACAAGGGCAATGCTCTCGTGGTCTCTGACGCGGCAACGGGCGCAGTGCTTTGCCGGGGCGCAATGTACGGCGCGGCGATCAACGTTAAAGTCAATACCAAGCTCATGAAGGACCGTACATATGCCGAGCAACTCAACTGTCACGTCGATGAAAAAATTTCTCAATATGCTAAAACCGCTAAAAAGGTCTACGAGGACATTTACAGGAGGTTTTGCTGATGGCTGATATTTTAAAAGGCGCTGCCGTAGCGGTCGCACTGAGCGAAAAAGCGGCAAACGACGCGGCGGCGCTTCGCGTCAAGGGCGTTGTGCCTATGCTCGCTATCCTGCGCGTGGGGCAGCGTGCCGACGATTTGAGCTATGAACGCGGCGCGATGAAGCGCTGCGCACAGGTCGGCGTGGCGGTAAAAAGCGTCGCGCTGTCCTCAGACGTGGAAAGCAATACCTTCTTTGCTGCACTTGACGCACTCAATCACGACGACACCGTCCATGGCATTTTGATGTTCCGCCCGTTGCCCAAGCAGCTCGACGGTGAAAAGGCCCGCAAATTGCTTGCGCCTGAAAAGGATGTGGACGGCTGTACAGACGATTCGCTTACGGGCGTGTTCACCAACACGGCGCTTGGCTTTCCACCCTGTACGGCACAGGCGGCTATGGAGATTCTCAAATACTATGACATCGATTGCAAGGGCAAGCGTGCCGTTGTAATTGGC